>DATAPT010000183.1:0-10487 GCA_036265065.1 Candidatus Acidiferrales bacterium
TCGGTTTTAAAGGATTTCTCTCAGTCCCCACAGTCTACTTTTGATTACAGCAAGGTGTTGAAGATGGGACGACAACAAGTCGACAAGCGCAAACATTAGTGATCAGGTTTTCGCGAATCGCGTGGTTGCGAAACCCTCCGCCATATCTGGCCTTTCCTTGCAAAAAAGTCCTGATAGGATGGGGTACCGGCTACCTGAGCCGTGGGCCGATATTCGCCAGTGTGGCGAACATCGGAGTGACAATAGCGAGAGACCAACGGATGGGACGGTATCGAGAAGGCATGAAATCAGTTACAAAAGGGACTCCCGAGCAACTCGCGAAGGAGTTTGAAAATTTTGAAGAGATCGCTCGTGGCGTCATGCCCAAGCCAGGCAGCGTCCCCGAGCTCGCTGGCGTTGAGGTTTACGGCGAGACGCTTCCGCTCAACGGCATCGTTGGCGGCGACCACATCATCTATGTGGATTTCAACAAGCGCCATGACATGGAAGCCCGGATCAAAGTGGCAATCGAGGCCGGGCAGACGGACATCGCTGCGAATCTTGAGTACTGCCGCAAGACGGCAGGCGTCATGCTCATGGATGTTTCCGGCCATCAGGCGACTGACGCGATGCTCGCGGCGATGTTTCACCAGGCATTTCTGATTGGAGTGCTTTACGAACTGGATATGTTCGGGCACGTCACGCAACGTGTGTTTGAGAATCTGAACCAGCGATTTTACCGCACCTCAAAAGTGGACAAGTTCATTACAGCCGTGTACGGCGAAATTTCCGAGGACGCCACGTTCCGTTTTCTTCTGGCCGGACATCCGCCGCCGATCGTGTTCTCCGCTGCCAACGACCGATTCATGGAAGTGGATCATGAGAAGTGCATCGCGTTTCCGCCTCTGGGCACAATGCCCTCGAAGAGCGTCGTCGATTGGCACAGGAGCAAGAGCATTCTTGGATTCAAGGATCCGTATCAACTGAACAAGTGGGAATTGATGGGGAGCGGCGACATCTTGCTCTTGTACACGGACGGCGTGGAAGAGCACATGAACGGCGACGCCCCCTATTTTCCCGATCGCCTGGAGCAAACCATTCGCGGCGCGAAACATCTCTCCGCCAAAGAAATCGTGCACACGGTTCTGCATGACATCAGAGAGTTTGCAAAACCTGCCGACGACGTGAGTCTCGTCGCCATCAAGAAACTTTGAAAAAGAGCGAATCCGCGCGTTTGATGGCGAGTTTTACGTGGCATAGGCTTCAGCCTGTGCGGTTTTTTGAGATTGTGCGAAAAGCGCGCAGGCTAAAGAGTCTGTGTGAAAACTGCAAAATTGGAAGCTCAGCGGCTAAAGAGGCTGCGGAAAAACCCAAAACTCTGTCATTCTGAGCGAAGCGAAGAATCTCTCCTGGCTTCTTTTTTCTATACTTCAATCGAAGAGAGATTCTTCGCTTCGCTCAGAATGACAGAACAAGATCTTTTTTGCAGCCTGTACAGCCGGATTCGTTTTCGGCCAAGAAATCATGCGCGAAATAACAATTTCCCAACGGCCCTCGGCAATAAGTCGGTTTAAGACCGAAACATGCTGAAGGCAAGGCATCTGCGGAACCCGCTTCGGACGCTGGCCATGGCCTACGATTATTATTCTTCCGCTTTCTATGACTGGACGCATGGCATTCGCACCACGAAAATCGAGCCACTCTCGACCCTGCAGCTGACGCGCCCGGAACATTTAATTCACGCGAATCCTTATCTGGCGAGCCAGCCCGAGGACATCCGCTCTGTTTTCAAAAATCTCGAGGTCGATTTCCGCGAATATTGCTTCGTGGATTACGGCTGCGGCAAGGGACGCGTGATGGCCGAAGCCGTGCGCCATCCGTTTAAATCCGTCATCGGGATCGATTTCGCAAAAGAACTGTGCGAGGCGTGCGAAACGAATCTCGAAAAAGTGCGAGCAACCCAGCGCTGCGGGAATGTGCAAGTTTTTCAGGCGGATGCCACCGAATTTGATCTGCCGCAGGAACCCTGTGTTATCTATATTTACAACTCTTTTCGCGGCCCGGTGCTGGCCGCCGCGCTCGAACGAATCCGAAAATCGGTAGAAAAATTTCCCCGGCACGTCCGCATCGCGTACGTCACGCCCATGCTTCCCGAATTTTTTCTGCAACTCCCGGACGCCCACGATGGCGCCAAATGGGCCAATAGAGTCTTGCACATAATTGTGATGTTTGCTGATGGCTTGCCAATCATCCAAACGTTCATCGAAGTGCTCAAGGTGATCTCGCAACTTGTGGTTGCGCAAGATGTGCCCATGTTCGGGTAACCCAATAGCTCCGCGAAGGTTACTTCCACGCACCAGTCGCGAATCAGCGGCGCATCGCGCCACATAAGTCGTGTGACTTTCTCCCGCTCGCTTTCTTGGTGGGCCGGGCCATAGAAGTCGAGACACGTTGCTCGCGTGGGTAAGGAGGCTATGGATTGAACGAAATATTTCTTGTTGCAGCACAATGCGTTTCTGAAGATCACCCTCACGGTTAGCATCCGGGAGGCGCGTAATAACAGAGTTGAGGCCGGCGGCGGCGTTCACCGCATAGTTGCACTGCGATTGGATCTCTCTTAGATAGACCTTTAGAATGTGTTCATCCAAGCCAGCCATGGCGTGAGGCGCAGCCTTTCGCATTTGTTATTAACATATTCCCTCACGAAAATTATGCCAATTCATTATATTGTCTCAACGGCATTTGTATTTACCTTTCCGTCTTTGACTGACCAGATGACGTTGTCTTCTTATCAATCCGGGTAAGCTTGGCAGTAAGCCCAGCAGTAGATGAGTTGTATGGAACGAGTTGCCGAGAGAAAACATCATTCCCTTGGCATTCACCTACTTCATATCGCGCCAATTGGGGCCGGCTTTTAGATCGGCGACCAAGGGGACTGCCAGTTTTTCCACATTTTCCATGGCGTTGCGGACTAGCGTGCGCAGGCGGTCGATTTCGGCGTGCGGGGCTTCGAAGAGGAGTTCGTCGTGGACTTGCAGGATCATTTTGGCTTTAAACTTTTGTGCGGTGAGTTCGCGCGCGACGACGATCATGGCCAGCTTGATCAGATCGGCGGCGGTGCCTTGCAGCGGTGTGTTGAGCGCGGTGCGCTCGGCGAAATTGCGTAAAGTGACTTGCGGCGACGTAATTTCGGGGACGGGGCGGATGCGTCCGTGCAGCGTGCGCGTCACGCCTGTCTTGCGCGCTTCGACAAGCGAGCTTTGCAGATATTCTTTTACGCCGCTGTAGCGCGCAAAATAGGCGTTGATAAATTTTGCGGCTTCTTTCTGATCGACGCCGAGTTGCGCGGCGAGGCCGAACGGCGTTTGCCCGTAGATGATGCCGAAATTGATGGCCTTGGCGGCGCGGCGGTGCTCGGTATTTTGCGCCATGGGGCCAACGCCGAAAACTTCCTGCGCGGTGCGCGCGTGAATGTCCTGCCCGGTTTGAAACGCTTCGACCAGCACAGGGTCTTTGGAAAAATGCGCGAGGATGCGCAACTCGATCTGCGAATAGTCGGCGGAGAGAAGCGTGTTGCCCTTGTCGGCCACAAACGCGGCGCGAATCTGGCGGCCGAGTTCGGAGCGCACAGGAATATTTTGCAGGTTTGGATCGGACGAGCTGAGGCGGCCCGTGGCCGTTCCCGTTTGGCAGAAGCTCGTGTGCAGGCGGCCCGTCTCCGCGTGAATCAATTTCGGAAGCGCGTCCACGTATGTGGATTTCAGTTTGCTGAGTTCGCGGTATTCCAGAACTTTGCGCGGCATTTCGTGCAGCAAAGCCAGTTCTTCGAGCACGTCCGCGGCGGTCGAGCGCGGTTTTCCTCTGCGCCTGCCGCCCAGCTGCAAACCCATCTTGTCGAATAAAACTTCGGCCAGTTGCAGCGGCGAATTGACGTTGAATTCCGATCCCGCATGCTCCCAGATAATTTTTTCGAGCGCGCGGATTTCGCGCTCCATGGTTTCGGACATCGCGGCCAGCGCTTTGTGGTCGACGCGCACGCCGTGCCGCTCCATTTCGGCGAGCACGGGCGCGAGCGGCAGATCAATCGTCTCGTACAATTTCGCAAGGCCCTGCGCTTCCACTTCCTTGCGCAATTGCGGTGCGAGCCGCTGCATGTGCTCCGCATGTTCGCCGGGAGCGCCCGCGAGATTTACGTTTTCCTGGCGCAGCACGGCGTCGGCCAGCGTGTGTTTCGATGTGGTGGGCCGCAGCAAATAGGAATAGAGCATCGTCGCATGGCGAATTCCAGCGACAGGGCCTTCGAGCAATTCCACAAGTTTCGGATCGTGCACAATTTTCGCGCGCGCGGGATCGCGCAAAAATTCCGCGAGCACCGCGCGCATCTCGCCCTTTTCATCCAGCCACGCCGTGCGCGAAACGCCGGGCTTCGTTGAAATTTCTATCGCGGCGGCGTGTGAACCGTAGCCCTCTTCTTCGCGCTCGCCATCGGCCAGCGTCAGCCACACGGCGGTTTCGACGTTGCGCGGAATGGCGCTCAGATATTTTTTCAGCGTAGCCGGCGATTCGATGGCGGCGGTATCGCTCTGCGCCGCGGGCGCGCCCGGCGCAACAGTTGCAGCCGGAAGATCGCGCAGTAACGAAGTAAATCCAAGTTCCGCGTAGAGTGTGCGCAACGCTTCCACGTCCGGACCGTTCGCTTTCAGATCGTCGAGCACCAGTTTTACCGGCGCGTTCACGTCAATGATGGCAAGTTGCTTCGACATTTTCACGGCTTCGACGCTGTTTTCCAGCGCTTCGCGGTAGCGCTTTCCTTCCACTTCTTTCGCACGTTCCAGCGCCGCTTCCACTGAACCAAAGCGGCGAATCAATTCCTTCGCGCCTTTTTCGCCGATCCCTTTCGCGCCGGGAATGTTGTCGATCGAATCGCCCATCAGCGCCATCACGTCGGCCACTTTTTCCGGAGGCACGCCCATGATCTCTTCCACTTTGGCCGCGTCCACTACGAGATCGGTTTTGTCCGGCCCCGCGCCGGGCCGCAGCACGCGCACGTTTCCGCCGACGAGTTGCATCATGTCCTTGTCGCTCGTGACGATGGAAACGTCTAATCCTTTTTTATCCGCTTGTTTGGAGAGAGCGCCGATCACGTCGTCGGCTTCATAGCCGTCGTATTCGAGAATCGGCAGCCGCATGGCCTCGCACATTCGCCGCACGTAGGGCAGTTGCACGGCCAGGTCGTCCGGCATCGGCGGCCGCTGGGCTTTGTACTTATCAAAAAGTTTGTCGCGAAACGTCGGTTCCCGCGTGTCAAAAACCACGGCGAGGTAATCCGGAGAATATTCTTTCTGAATCTTGCGCAGCATGTTGGAGAACAGGTAGGGAACTTTAGTGGGAATGCCCGCCGGGCTGTTCAGCCGCCCCATGGGCGCAAAGTAGGCGCGAAAGATGAAGCCCATCGCGTCCACCAGAAATATTTTTTTCGCAGCAGCAGCCTTAGCCATTTCAGCGAGTATAGCAAAGCGACGCGTATTGCTGGGGTGTGCTATTTTATTGGTTCGCGGTTTTTCGAGAAGAACTGCTCGCATCCGCTTTCCCATGCCTAAACGCGCAAAAGAACCTAAAGAAAAAGTGCAAACCGTGGCCGCAGCTTTGCCCGAACCGCAACCCGAGTCGCACCGGGAGCGGATAGATGCGCGCACTGTTGCGCCTGACGTGAAGGCGCCCACGATTGCGGATATTTTCGGGCCGGGCGGCGCAATTGAAAAATTTATGCCGGAGGGGTACGAGCACCGGCGATCGCAGTTGGAGATGGCTGAACTGGTGGAGGCGGCGTTCCAGGAAAAGCGGCATTTGATTGTGGAGGCGGGGACGGGCACGGGGAAAACGCTGGCGTATCTCATTCCAGCGATTCGCAGCGGGCGGCGCGTGGTGATTTCGACGGCGACGAAATCGCTACAGGAGCAGCTGTTCGAGAAAGACATTCCGTTTCTGCAAAAACATTTCGCGCCGGAATTGAAAGTGGCCGTAATGAAGGGGCGCGGGAATTTTCTGTGCCGCGAAAAAGTGTACCGGATGGGCGATCAACCCATGTTGAAAGGGCTCGATGAAGTGGACTGGTTTCACCAGATTCGCGACTGGGAAAAAGTGACGGAAACGGGCGACCGCGCGGAGCTGAATTTTTTGCCTGACGACTCGGATTTGTGGGCGAAGCTCGACGCGCGCCGTGATGCCTGCACGGGGCAAAAATGCCCGGAATTCAACAAATGTTTTCTGACGGCAATGCACCAGCGCGCCGCGGAAGCGGATTTAATCATCGTCAATCACCATCTTTTTTTCGCGGACCTGGCGCTGAAGCAGGATGATTTTGGCAGCGTACTTCCGGAATACGGCGCCGTGATTTTCGACGAAGCGCATGAAATCGAAGATGTGGCCAGCGATTTCTTCGGCAAACAAATTTCCAACTACCGCTTTGAAGAGCTGGCGCGTGACGCCGAGATTTCAGCGCGGGTGACAAAAGCCGGCGGCGCGGAGCTGCAAAAGAAAATCACGCGCATGCGTGAACGCTCGCGCACTTTTTTCGAAGCGTTTCCGTCGCGCGAAGGCCGCTTTCCTTTTGACAAAAATCAGCGCGCCGCATTCCTGGAGCAAAACCGCGAAGCCTACGACGCGCTGGTCAATGCCCTGAAAAGCTTGGAGGCGGAAATCGCTTCGCTCTCCACCAAGCCGGAAGAAATGCTGAACATCGCGCGCCGCGGGATGGAGTTGCGCGGCGAGTTGAAATTCCTGTTCGAATCGAGCGAAGGGAATTACGTGTACTGGTTCGAACGCCGCAACAAAGGCGTGTTCGTCGCCGCAACGCCGATCGACGTGAGCGCCCTGCTGCGCGAACGCTTGTTTGAGGCGTTCGAAACGATCGTCCTTACTTCGGCAACGCTTGCGGTCGAAGGCCGCTTTAACTTTTTGAAGCAGCGCCTCGGCATCGATATGGCCAGTGAGCGCGTTCTGCCTTCGGAATTCGATTTTGCTGAGCAGGCATTGCTTTACATCCCGTCGAACTTGCCGGACGTTCGCGACGCGGGATTCCCGGAGCGCGCGGCGCAGGAAATTGTTCAGCTGCTGGAAATTTCGGAAGGCCGCGCGTTCTGCCTCTTTACGAGCTACAGCCAGATGAAGGATTTGCATGAGCGCGTGCGGACGCGCGTACCCTACCCGCTGCTTCTGCAAGGCTCCGCGCCGCGCTCGGCGCTGCTTGAAAAATTCAAGAACACGGAAAGCGCCGTGCTTTTCGCCACGTCGAGCTTCTGGCAAGGCGTTGACGTGCGCGGAGATCAACTTTCCTGCGTGATCGTCGATAAGCTGCCGTTTGCGGTGCCGTCTGACCCGATTGTCGCGGCGCGCGTAAAAGCGTTGCAGGAGGATGGGCGCAACGCATTTGCGGAATATCAGGTGCCGGAAGCGGTGCTGGCGCTTAAGCAGGGCTTCGGTCGGCTGATCCGTTCGCGCACCGATCGCGGCGTGTTGTCCATCCTCGATAACCGAATACAGCGCATGCAATATGGTAAAATCTTCATGGAATCGCTTCCGGCGTACTCGACCACCAGGGACATCGCCGCTGTCGAACGGTTCATGCGGAAAACGAAATAGTGGGTGAGGTTCTAGCGGTTTTTGCGCTGGGTGCGGCGGAGCAGTTTTTTCTGGCGGGCCGCGAAAAATCTTTTGGCGAATGTTTGAGTAGCACAGGCACTCTTGCCTGTGTGGGTTTTGCAAAGTGCACACAGCCAAGAGTGGCTGTGCTACTCGACTATTGATTGAAAAGGGTAAATCGATGTTTCAAGTCACAGTTGACGAAACTTTTTCTTCCGGTCACGCCCTGCGCGGTTACAAGGGGAAGTGCGAGAATCCGCACGGACACAATTATAAAGTGCAAATCGTTCTGGAGGGGCCGAGCCTGGATTCCATCGGGCTGCTTTATGATTTCAGCCATTTGAAGCGCGTGTTGCGCGGAATCATTGAGGGAGTGGATCACAAATATCTGAACGATCAGGCGCCGTTTGACGCGATCAATCCCTCGGCGGAAAATCTGGCCAAATATTTTTACGATGAAATTTCCGGGCAGCTGAATGCCATGCCCGCAGGGGCGCGGCTCGCGCGCGTCACCATCTGGGAGACCGACACGGCTACGGCGACGTACTGGGTTTAATCGCAACGCAAATTCTATTGCCATGAATCGCTCATTCCTCATCGTGATCGTTCCGGCCCTTGCCGTGGGCCTCGGATACCTGTTGATGTTTCACTGGCTCGGAGTTGCGCTCGAACCATTCCGTTTTGTGGCGGCGGCAACTTTAATTGTGGGTGCGGTGATTCTCATTCGAAGGCGCAAGCGCCGCAAAGTCACGCGCGGGAGCCGGTAGCATCGCCATGATCATTTCAGAAATATTTCGTTCGATTCAGGGAGAGGGCACACGGACCGGCTTGCCATGCATTTTCGTGCGGCTCACCGGATGCAATTTGCGCTGCACGTGGTGCGACACGGCGTACGCATTTCACGGCGGCGAAAAAATGAGCGTCGAGGAAGTTTTAGCGCGCGTCAATGAATTGTCTTCTGCGTACGCGCAAAACCAAAACGGTGGCGCAAGAAACAAGCCAAAACTTCCGCTCGTTGAATTAACCGGCGGCGAGCCGCTGCTTCAGCTGGAAGCAATTCCCCTTTCGCAAAAGCTTCTGGATAGCGGCTACCAGGTGATGATCGAAACTAGCGGGGAACGGCACGTGTCCGTGCTTCCGCGCGAAGTGATAAAAATCATTGATGTCAAATGTCCGGATTCCGGCGAACCGGACACTTTCCTGATGGAAAATCTGGATGCGCTCGATGGCAAGGATGAAATTAAATTCGTGATCTCTTCCCGCCGGGACTATGAATTCGCGCGCGATTTTACGCTGCAACATAATCTGGCGGGCCGCGTGCACCAGGTGATTTTTTCTCCGGTTCATGCCGATCCCGCCGGCGATTGGCAAGGAATGAACGCGCACGAACTGGTTGAATGGATTTTGCAGGATGAGCTGCCGGTACGCCTAGGACTGCAAATTCATAAATTCATCTGGCATCCGGCAACCCGCGGCGTGTAGACTCTGCGGTTCAGTATTGCATCTAATAATGAAGAGGAAGCTCTAAGAGGACAATGAGTCGGAGACCCAAGGCAGTCGTCTTGCTGAGTGGAGGCATGGATTCCTGCGTGACCGCTGCAATTGCGCGGGAAACGCACGAGTTAGCCCTGGTTCATGCCAGTTACGGGCAGCGCACGGAGCGTCGCGAGCTGCAGGCCTTCACGGAAATCGCCGATTTCTACGGCGTGCAAGAGCGGCTGGCGGTTCAGCTGCAACACTTTGCGCAAATTGGGGGCTCGGCCCTGACGGACACGCATATCAGCGTGCCGGAAGGACACTCAGGGGCGCAAGTTAATGGGAACGAAATTCCCTCCACGTACGTCCCATTTCGTAACGCGCATTTCCTTTCCGTTGCGGTAAGCTGGGGAGAGGTGATCGGGGCGACGGCAATATTTATAGGCGCTGTTGCGGAGGATAGTTCCGGCTACCCGGACTGCAGACCCGAATATTACCGCGTTTTCCAGCAGCTCGTGCGCGAGGGTACGAAACCCGAGACACAAATCGAAATTGTTACTCCGGTCATAGGTATGCGAAAATGGCAGATCATCAAGAGAGGTCAGGAATTAAAGGCGCCGCTGGATCGAACCTGGTCCTGTTATCAATCTGAAGATGTGGCATGCGGTGTATGTGACAGTTGCAGGCTCAGGCTTAGCGCCTTTGCCGAAGCAGGGATTGGCGATCCTATCGCCTATCGGGCCCAAGTTGAGAGATAATAACAACCCGCGCGGGTAACCCCAGCGCGGATCTGCGTCGCCAGGAGGCAGTGAAGATCATGAACCGAATGAAAGCAATCAGGAAGGCAATCTTGCTTGCGCTGATCGCAGGCCCAATGGCGGCGTTGCTGGCGCCTGCCGCCTTCGCGCAAAATGCCACGTTGTCGGGCAACGTATTGGATTTAACCGGCAAGCCGTATCCCGACGTGACGATCACGCTGAAGAGCATTGACACCAATAAAGAAACCAAAGTCACGACCGACGCGAAAGGGCACTACTCAGCGCCAGGTCTTGCCGGCGGGGCTTACAACGTTGACATCAGCGCCAAGGACAAAGACCAGAAAGATATGCTGCTCTATCAAACAGGGTTGAAGCTTGCACCTAATACTTCACCCACGTTTGATATCAACATGAAGGAACTCCAGGAACAGGGAAAGCTTGCCGCCGTCGAAGCCGAGCGGAAACGGCAAGAGGCCGAAGTCCAGTTCGCGGCCTTGAAGACGCACTATGATGCGGGCATCGCGGCTATCGAGCAGATGAAGGCCGCGCAAACTAAACTGGCACAGACTCCGAAAGAACAGCAAGATCCGATAAAAGCTCAAGTAACAGCGGCTGGTGGGACTGCCGTTACCG
>DATAPT010000184.1:0-4545 GCA_036265065.1 Candidatus Acidiferrales bacterium
CCTCGCCGTGATTACTCCACCGACGCCGACGAGTAGCGCCCGCCTTCAAGCGGGCATACTAACCTACATTTCTCACGGAATATTATGTTTCCTGGGAACGCCAATCTCTTGATTGGCGCGCGGCCAAACGCCAATCAGGAGATTGGCGTTCCCAGATTTTTCCCCAACTTAATTTTTCTCAATTGTGATTTGAATGTGTGAAGTTATCCCGGTTGGGTCACATTCCTATGACGCACAGGTTGAGCCTCCAGGCAGCGAGGTCCCGATCCGATAGTGAAAATGTCAGGCCAAGTTTTTGCACAAAATTCTTAAATCAGGACCTACCAACGCTGAAACTTAAAATAAATAACCGCGAGCGCGGGCATGCGTATGTGAATGGAATAAGGATGATTGTTCCAGGGGATCGCCTCGGCATGCACGCCGCCTAAATTTCCCATGTTTGTTCCGGCATATTTCTCGGCGTCCGTGTTCATAATCTCGCGGTAGAAGCCAGGCTCAGGCACGCCGACTCGATAGGTCTCTCGCGACACAGGCGTAAAGTTGGCAGCCACAACCATAAAATCGGAGGGATCTTTTGCACGGCGAATGAATGTCAGCACGCTGGAATCCGCGTCGTTGCAATCGATCCACTCAAATCCGTGCCAGTCGAAATCCACTTCGTGTAGGGAATGTTCGTTGCGGTAAATGCCGTTCAGGTCCGCTGTCAATGTTTGAAGGCCGCGGTGCGTTTCGTGCTCAAGCAAATTCCATTCCAGGCTCGTGTCCGGACTCCACTCGCTTCTTTGCCCAAATTCGCTGCCCATGAACATAAGTTTCTTTCCGGGATGCGCGATCATGTAGGCAAAAAACAGGCGCATGTTCGCTACCTGCTGCCAAAGATCGCCGGGCATTTTATTGATCAACGACGCTTTGCCGTGAACCACCTCATCGTGCGAAATGGGCAGCACAAAATTTTCAGTGAATGCATACAGCATGGAGAACGTCATCCGGCTGTGATGATATTTCCGGTAAATCGGATCCACGGCAAAGTAACTCAGCGTATCGTTCATCCAGCCCATGTTCCATTTCAAGCTGAATCCCAACCCGCCGAGGTAGGTGGGCCGCGAAACCATGGGCCACGATGTGGACTCTTCCGCGACGGTCAAAACACCCGGATGCCGCGCATAAATCACTTCATTCAATCTCTTGATGAACGCAATGGCCGCCAGATTTTCGCGCCCGCCAAATTCATTCGGAACCCATTCGCCTGCCTTGCGCGAATAATCCAGATAAAGCATGGAAGCGACGGCGTCCACGCGCAGCCCGTCAATGTGATATTTATCGATCCAAAAAAGCGCATTGGAAATCAGATAATTTTGGACTTCATTGCGCCCGTAATTGAAGACCAGAGTTCCCCAGTCCGGATGGCGCCCCTGGCGCGGATCCGCGTGCTCATACAAATGCGTGCCGTCAAATTCGCCGAGACCGTGGCCATCGCTGGGGAAGTGCGCGGGCGTCCAGTCCAGCAAAACGCCAATCCCCGCCTGATGAAACCTGTCGACGAAAGCCATGAAGTCTTCAGGCGTGCCATAGCGGCTGGTTGCCGCAAAATAACCCAGCGTCTGGTATCCCCACGATCCGTCGAAGGGATGCTCCATCACCGGCATTAGTTCCACGTGCGTGTAGTTCAATTGCTTTAAATAAGGAATCAGCTGATCGGCGAGTTCCCCGTAAGTCAGCCAGCGCCAGCCATCATGCGTATTGCGCCGCCATGAGCCGAGGTGCATTTCGTAGATCGATATGGGAGAAGACAGCCAATCGTTCCTGGAACGCCAGTCCATCCATCCCGCGTCATTCCAGTTGTGATGATCCAGACGCGTAACGATCGATCCAGTGTTCGGCCTTAGCTCCGCGCGGAATCCGTAAGGATCGCTCTTCAGCAGAGGATGTCCGCCAGACATGGGCCTGATTTCGTATTTGTAAACCGCGCCTTCGGCGAGCCCGGGAATAAACAACTCCCACACACCGGACGGTCCACGATTCCGCATCGGGCTGATGCGTCCATCCCACTGATTAAAATCTCCCACCACGCTGACGCGCATTGCGTTCGGGGCCCACACGCTAAATTGCACGCCCGCGATTCCGTCGACGGTCTCGGGATGCGCGCCCATTTTTTCGTACTTCTGGTAATGCGTTCCTTCCCCCATCAAATACAAATCAAAATCAGAAAGGAGTGGAGGGAACGCAAAGGTATCGTGGATCTCCCGTGCAGGCCGCCCTTCTTCCACCAGTCTCCATAGGTAACTGCTCGGTGGAATGGGCAATTGCGGGGCCTGTGGCAGCGTGGCTTCGAACAATCCATCCGGATGGACCCGTATGGCGTGGATCTCCTCAGACCGTTCTTTCAGCAAGATCGAGGCGTGCGTGGCATGGGGAAAAAAGCCGCGCACGAGGAGACGCCTCTCCTCGTTCTCTTCCACGATGTGCGGCCCGAGCAATCGGAATGGATCGCGATTTTCTGCCCGCAGCAGAAGGGCAATATTTCGATCGAGTTCGCTAACAGGCTCGGCTTCTGACGGCGGCCTCTCCGGTGATGGGTCTAGAATGCTCAACTCAACCTCTATCTAAATATACGGGCTTGCCTGAGTGATTCAGCATTCTATCAGGGCTCCGCGAATTGGGCTGTATATAGACGAATATAGATGATGGGGCCTCAAAAGACACGGGTTAAGACAAATTTCGTCGCTGGCGCAAAGGAAAAATGCTTCCGTTCGTGAGCATAAAGAGAAACAGTACTTCACATGATTTATACACAGGAGCCGATAGGCGTCGCTAAGCCTTGTGTAATCAGTGCGTTGTTTGATAACTTTTATGGCACATCGCTTGCATTGTTTTAAGTTGAAAGCGCATTGAATTGCTCAACGCGGCCTGTAGGCCGCCAACGCTCTGGGCCAAAGGTTACCCTATGAACCTCTCATGTACAGCGATGAATAGTCTAGCTAAGGTCATCACAATTGGCGTTTTGGCTCTGGCCGTGAACGCCCCGGTACATGCACAGAGTTCGCTCTCCGGGACTTACAACTGCATGACCGTGGAAGTAAACGGGAAAACGCATCGCTGCAAAGCTCCCTCATTGGAAATGAATTCCGACGGCAGCTACCAAATCCTGGCCGAGCGCGGCACCTACGAAATTTTGAAAGGGCACTGGCTGGTCCTTTCTGCCTCTAAAAATCACGGCAAGGCGCGCCTCGATGGCAGCAAGGAAATTATTTTTGAATTTGAGTCCGGCGGCCAAAAAAGCAAGATCATCTATCGCCGTAAATATCAGCGACCTCCGGCATGGGTTTCCAGTTAGCAGTATCGCCCCAAGCTAAACGTAGATTTGAAATTCGCGCCATTCTAAGTGTCGCCAAATTTTGTGACAGCCTGAAACAGACGTAGGGCGAATGTATGGAAGTGAAACTGTTGAAAGACGTGCCCACTCGCGCCTCATAATCACTCCTCTCTAAGTACCTTTGTTACAGAAGAATACAAATGCCAATTTCTGCGTATTGACCGTCGATTGGAATCCCAGTTGCCTTTAGGAGTGTACTTGCAATTGATTCATGCGTTTTTCGCAAAGAAAAACGAAATCACAGGGGGGACATTACAATGAGCATTTTTGAACAAGGGGACGTCGAAGAAGTACCGGAGCAGAGATTGTGGCGCGCAGTAATTGCCAGCACGGTTCAGGAGTGGGTCAGCGGACCGCTTCGTGTAAAACGGGAAGCGGAAACCTTTTTGTTCGGCAACAGCAAGGATTATCGAACCGTCTGCTTTTCGGCAGGCATTAATCCGGATCACCTTCGCGGCCGCCTGCAAAAATATAAATAAATCGAAGCTAACTGCTCATCGGAAGCAGCAAGGTAAATTATAGCAACGATCATTCTCAATCGTGACTGGTCATGTTACACATGCTGCCATCACCATCCAAGAGATTGCATCATGGAATATATTCACATAGTTTAATGGTTTTCCTTTGATTTCGTGGGCCACCCCGTTTTTCAGGGCGGGCAATTTTTCGCAATAATTTATTAATTCACTCGCAGCCCAAATGGTTGCGCGGCAAATCCATGACCGCAAATCCACAATGTTTGACGAACCTCCGCGCATCCGCTATTATGCATTCGCGGGGTGGAGCAGCCTGGTAGCTCGTCGGGCTCATAACCCGAAGGTCGTTGGTTCAAATCCAACCCCCGCAACCAAATTGACGTAAGTAATTAAAGGCTTCCGGTTTTAGACGGAAGCTTTTTTTGCTTCAGTGCGTACGTCGTGTGTGCTTTCTCGAATTAGTCTTATGTGGCATCACGGATTGCTCCAGTTCATGCGAGACGACGCAATTTGTAAGCCCACTTTGAAATAGCCATCTTGACCTCGAGGCAAAAAAAAAAGCCGGGCGATTAGCCCGGCTTTTTTTTTGTGCGATGTGCCAGCGGCTAGAAGTTTACCTTCATGCCGAATTGAATCTGGCGCGGGTCGGTGGAGGTGGTATCGATTACGCCCGCCCTGTTTGGTACGGATCCATCG
>DATAPT010000185.1:0-10390 GCA_036265065.1 Candidatus Acidiferrales bacterium
CCCCTGAATTTGCTGCGTTTTAGTCAAGAAACGCGCGAGAACCAAAGAAACAGGAATGTCCCAAATATCGAGAGATGCCATCGCCGGAAAATCGCCAGTCAATCCGATAATCCCTTTTGCCTGAATGGAGCCCTGATCCGCTTTGGAAATTAACGTGAACGTTGCCCGCTGATTGGCAAGGCTCAGTTCCGCATGAACGTCAGATATTGTCTGATCCCTGATTGCAAGTTTGGGAATTTGGAGATTCGCCGTGAATTGCGGATTCTGAAAAGTTCCTCGACCTTGTGCGGAAACCGCCACGTCCCCCGCGAGGCCCAGATTACGCGCCTGAACGAATTCGAGCTGATCGAGTTTCATACCCGAGCTATTCAGATTGGCCTCGTACGATTGTGTTTTAGGCTCGTAGGACAAAGTCGCTGCCAAATTCCCGGCGGGGATTGCCATTTTCACTTCGGAATGAATGGAATTTCCATCACCGTTAAAATTAATATTCAGGTTCTGTATGGGCTCGTTCCATGCGTTTGCCCTGGTAATCTGCAGCGATCCTTGCCCTTGCGGATTTTGTTCGGTGCCGTGAATCGAAATATTCGCGGCCACCATTCCCGTCACTGGATACTGCGACTGCAGGAATTGTTGCAACTCTGAAATCAAAATCTGGCGCGCGTTTACCTGCAATGTGAGCGGACTTGTGGGCGTGAAAGACCACGCCGATATATCCGCATGTCCGCTGAAATTAATCTGCCCATTTTGAGGATCAATCAGCTCTCCATTTTGCAGAGTTATGCCGGAAGACGCAGCATCAAGCGTGGCATGGAAAGTTTTCCAGCGCGCATTTCGCACTTGCAGATTACTTGCGGATAGATCGCCTTGAATTCGAGGCTGCTTCACTGCACCCGAAATCTGCCCAGTAAAATTCGCAGAGCCTCCAAGATCGAGCAAGGAACTTTGAGTGAGATTTGGATTCGTGGAACTCGCGATTTCAAATGTCGATACGAGCGCAGCCAGCTCGTGCAAATCGGATGTGCTTGCCTGAACGTTCAGCTGTGAACGATTGCTTAAAAGGCCGGAAATTGAAATTTTCGTATTTCCTGTTTGAAGAAAGGATTGCCCGAAGGAGGCGGTGTTTTTCGCGCCGTCATAAGAAAGATCGATCAGGCCGTTCAATGGAATAGTTCGGTCGCCAACAGAGGGCGTGTGCGGATTGCGAATATCGAAATGCGCTTTCGCCATCGCGTTTTGAATGCTGGAAGTCCACGTCGCGTCCGCCGCCCCGCTGATTTGCCCGCTGATCCGCCTCGCTTCCTTATTTTTCATTCCCGCAGTCTGGTCCATTGCCTGCAGCGACACATCGCGGACATTGGCATGGACATGCGAGCTGGAATTTCCGCCGATGTGCGACAGTTCGTAAACCGCGCTTATGTGCCCGCCGAGCAAGTCAGCCTCAGCGTTTTTCACTATTAAATTGCCGCCCTCCAATTTAAATTCGGCGCGGATGGATTTTGGGACGGCGCGGATCTGCCCAACTTCCACCAGAAGTTCCTGACTTTCTAAACGACCGTCGATATACGCACTTTCCATGGCTGATTTTTTTGGGTCGCTTTCATAGTACAAGTTTCCAGATGCCGCCACCTTTCCCGCTGGGATCGATTTGCTGTCCAGGAATCGCGCAAGGTCGGTCGTGGAAAGTACGCCGTCGTAAGTGCCGTCAATCTTCGGGCGATCGAAATTCATGAGCTTGGCACGAAGGTTCAGAGTCGATTGTTCAGTGGCAACTGTCATCGGATCGGCGGCCAAGCCGGAGCGATCGAGAGTGAAGCTCAATTGAAGGCGATGCGAAATTGGTTTCAGTGATTCAGCTGCCAGGCGACCGTCGCTGTATCCGATCGTGCCGTGGTAGGCGCCGGCAATGAGATTGAAATGAATGTCCGCGCGCAAATCACGGAGATCCGCATTCAGCGGGAACTGCGCATCGTTGTAATAGAGAGCTCCTGAGTTCAATTGGACATGGCGGATTGCCAGGTCCAGAAGATTCTCCATGGTTGAGCTTGTGTTCGTGGAGGAATTGGATGCAGGCAGATTGGAATTACCGTTACGATCGATCGTGAAATGGGCCACCGGCTGGTCAAGAACGATTTCGTTTAAATCCACGTTTCGTTCCAGGATGGAAATGATTTTCAATCCAACTCGCAAATGATCCGCCGCAAAAAGCGGCGCCTGCGGGCCACTCTCTTTTCCATGCAAGACAATTCCGTAAAGGTCCAGAGTCAACAATCGCCAGTTGATTGCCAATTTTCCAATTTCAAAGCGCGCGCCGGTGCTCGCTTGAACTTTTTGTTCCAGCTGCATCAACACGAAATGTTGAAAGGATGCTGTGCGAACCACCACAATTGCCGCAAGCAGGAGAACAACCAGGAGTGAGCCGATAAGGATTGCAGTCCATTGAACAATTCGTTTTCCGGTCATTTTTCACCTGTATCTTCGCATCCTGCCGAAAGCCTGACTTTCAAAATGATTGTCCCAGGGTCACGAAATATTGGGTCGCGTTCACTCCGGGAACGTTTGTCAGCCTGCGCCCAATATCAAATCGAACCGGCCCCACGGGAGTTTCATAGCGAAGACCGAATCCAACCGTGTGCGTATAGTTGTCTCCGAACTGACGTAAATTAATTCGGCTGTAGACATTTCCTCCGTCGTAGAAAACCACGCCGCCCAAGCCGCTCTTGATGGGAATTGGAAAACGAGCTTCGGAGTTCACTATAGCAAGCATGTTGCCGCCTACGGGAACGCTGATTAATGTGCAGGTGGAGGCAACGCTCGGGTTGCTGCAGACCGACACGGGCCGTTGTGGTCCCGCCCCGTAAACCGAAAATCCGCGAAGGGAATCGGGGCCGCCTGAAAAGAAACTTTCGCTTAGCGGAATTATGCCGCCCGCGAATGGTTTTGCCAGACCCAGGCGAAAATTATTAGCCCACGTTAGCCACGGCGTCAGCGGTTTATAGAAGGAAGCCTGGCCGAAAAATCGCACGTAATTTAGGCTGGAACCCAAAATTGTAGGGGAAACTTCGAATGTGGCGGTTCGATAAAATCCACTGTGAGCATCGAGCGGCTTATCGCGAGTGTCATGCACGAACTGGGCGGACAGGGTGGAAAGTCGAACGTGTTGATCTTGAGGCAGCACCAGATCCGGGATCGTAATATTTGTCAGCAGAATGCGCTGGTAGGTGTATCGCAAAATTAAATTTTTGGTGTGCTTTTTGTCGAAATACTTTTCTACTTGCCAGGACCCTTGAGCTATTTCGCCCGTGTAGATTGAGCTTTGTGTGGTCCGCTCGGCGGATAAACTCACGAGAGAATCCCAAGAGGAACCGAATATGCGCGGTTCGCTGTACGACAAAGTGCCACGCTGGTCCAGCCTTGAATAGACAAGGCCTAACGACGCGGTCTCCGCGCGGCCGAACAAATTGTGGCGGGCCAATTGAATGGATCCTCGCGGGCCCCAAAAACTTTGCTGGCTGGCCGTAAATGTGCTGCCCACTCCGATGGGAGGAATTCCCGGCAGCGCAATGGTCCCAACGGGAATATTTCCGCTTCGAGGAAGGACTTCAAAACCAATGCCAAAGTCGACTGAATTCCGAGGAGACTCGTGAACCTTGATCAAAACTTCTTCCTGCTGCTGGTCGCTTACGGGCGCAAGAGGCTTGATGCTTGCCCAATCGAAAATGCTCAGATTATATAAGTCGGTTTCTGAGGTAAGAAAATTTCCGACGCTGACCGGGTTCCCTTTGCCGATCTGCGGTCCTGTTATTTCACGGAGAAAGTTTTCACGCGTGACTTCAGTTCCCAGCGTAATCGCTTCGCTAATGTGAGCCTGAGGGCCGGGATCGATCGTGTACACCACGTCGACCAGATGATGATCTGCGGATTCGTTGCTGACCGTGGAGCGAAACTGGGCATTTTCATAGCCGCGATCCAGGTAGCCCGCAAGAATCGTGTTCCTGTCCCGTTGAAGCAGAGACGGAGAATATGCCTTGCCGGGAAAAAGGTTCAAGGCATGGCGATCTCCAATCGCTCCAGTCGTGCCTTGCCCGTGATCTTCAATCTTCAAGTCGCCGACTTTATATTGTTCGCCTTCAGAAATCTGGAAATGAATGTCGACTTGGGGTTCGTAGTCCGTGACCTTTGGCGAAACCGTAACATCCGCGAAACCCGCGTCTTTGTATGCCGCAAGGATCGCATTCACACTTTTTCGCATCAGGTCTTCACTGAATTTGCCGTGCGAAAAAGTGTGGCCGAACAGGGACAATCCCTTTTTGACGGCGACGAACTCCTGCAACTGCTTGTCTTCAAAATGACGATTGCCCTCGAAGTTTACCTGCTCCACCCGGTGCTTTTCCTCTTTCTTTACTTCATAGATGACGCTGACAGAATCTTGCTGCCTATCCAGGTGGGCATCTACCGTCGCATCGAAATATCCTTTCGACTGGAAATAGAAAAGCAGATTGCGCCGCCCTTCATCCACCAGGTCCTGATCCACTGAATTTTCTTCGTAAATGGGGACGAGCCGCTGAATCGTACGCTTCAACATGCGAGTCCCGACCACGCGCACGGACAAGCGCGGCCCTTCGTCGATCTGAAAATTCAAATCGGCGCGTCCGGTTTCCACCTGGTATGCGGGGGAAATAAACTTCACTGTTGGCGCAAGCCTTCCCTGCTTGCGAAGTTGCGACCGCATATAGTCGACCGATTTATTGATTCCCTGCGGCGAGTATTTTTTCCCAGGCTTGATGGACGCCCCTCGCACCCTGGCCCAAAAAGATTTCAGCGCATTGCGTAAGTGCGTGGTTTCTTCGTCGCCCAGGCCCTGAATATTGATTTCCCCATACCTGGCAAGTCGATTCAGACGGCAATCGAAACTTATATTGACGATGCGGTGCGCATCATCCCGCTGGACGTCGGGCGTTACCTGAGCCTCAAAATATCCATTGGTATGAAAAAATTGAAGGAGCGCGCTTGCCCCTTGCGCTGGCAACTCGTCGACAAACGCCGTCTGCTCGGGAATGTTTACAGCCTGCAGCAACTGGGTATAGATGAACGCTTTTGTTGCCCCGGGGAATTTTAGAATTCCTACGTAGGACGCGGGTTGCAAAAGAAAAAGAATCTTCAATCCCGCCTGCTCAGGTTCGATACTGACCTGAACTTTTGAAAATAGCTGCGTATTCTGCAGGGCTTTCACGCTGTCTCGAATCGCCTGAATGGAAAATGGCTGGCCGGCTTTCTGCTGAATCGCGGATCGAAATGCTTCCACGTCCATCGTAGGTTTTGCGGAGATGTCCACCTTCGAGACATTTTGTCCTTCGAAGCCTGCATAGGTATCGGGCTGGGCATCCTGGGCCGTGGATCGAAGGGGGCAGAGAAAAACTAAAAATAGCCACGCCATGCCGCGCTTCCATCTGTTTCGTTTTGCTTTAAAAGCAATGAAGACAAGGCCCATTTCGCCGTGCATTACACGAGCGCTCCCGAGTCCCTTGAATCTTTCTTGCCTATTGCCAGAGCGCATACACTTTTCAGACCAAGGTCCTCCGCTTTCCATTCTAGAGACCTGCCCGCACCCTACTATCCGTTAAACTATGTAGGTTAGCGAGAGTTATCTGGCGCAAGAGCGTCACACTCGCTTTTGTTTATTCGATTCACACGCGCGAAACTGAGGGGCAAGGAACAGTCGCTACTTAATTCCCGACGTCTATACTTTTATTTCTCCCACCATGTGTACGGAGCGTTTCATCAAAATATTTGAACAATTTTACGGGCCAACGATGAACGCCTATGAAGCAGCGCAAAAGAGCGGAAAGGTGCAGGAACTCCACAGCCAACTGGTGGATCTGGCGAACTCACAGAACAAGGGCGCAACGGCGACACTTCGGTGCCTGCCACTTTCTTGCGAGTGACTGTTTCTCTTTGAAGTAAATAAAAATCTCACGGTGCAATTGCGAATGATTTTTCCCCGCTCCAAAATGCACGCGATATTTTTTAGGGCATGTAATCAAACACCATCAGATGCGCATCTTCGGCAATTAAATCGTTGGCCCCATATGGCGGCGTCTGGACGATGTGCTTTGGAACCGCCGAGTAGAACCGCTTCAGCTCCGGCACCCACAGCCCGGTCTTGGCTTCCGCTCCGGTGGGAACTTTTCCGAGTAGCTCGTAGTGATCCGCGTCATTCTGCCGGAAGACAGCGACCGTGCCCGTCGATCCCGAAAAGTAAATTCGCTTGGTGGGCGCATCGAAAAAAAGTTCGTCCGCTCCTCCCACGCTGTCCAGCGACTGGATCACTTTGCCGTCATCCGAGTTCATGACGACGAATTTGCCGGGCTCGCCTTGATGACCGCCTTGCAGGCGGCTGCCGAAAAAGAGGCGATGGTGCGGCAAATCCAGCGCCGCCACGTGAGGTTGCGGTCCTCCCGTAATGGGCTACTCGGCGATCACTTCTCGCTTCTCCGTGTCGATAACCTTGCACATACTCTCGCCATTCACGACGTCTCCCATGCCGACATAGAGCCGGTTGTGCGCAGCATCAAGCACGAAGCCGGAAGGATCACTGCCGTGCATCGGAATGCTGCCCACTAATTTTCCTGCTCGCGTATCCACGATTTCCACGGAGCCGTCCATCATGCCCGCCGTGCCAACACCGGAGTAATACAAGCCTCGTGCGTAATCGTACGCGCCGTTGTCCGGGTCTCTTTTCGCGGCGCCCTTTCCGCCAGTCATCTCGACTACCTTGACGATTTCATACGTGGTGGCATCGATCGCCACGAGCGTATTGTCACCAAGATCGACCCACACCTGGTTCAACTTGGGATCGAAGAAAGGCCTGCGAGGCGTTCCTCCCAAACCAGTGGTTACGTGGATTACTTTTCCCGTGTGCAGATCCACGACGACAAAATTCTCGCTGTATTCACCGGAAATAAAAAGGTGCTGATTCTTCAGATCAACGGCCATGTGATCCATCCAGCCGTCCGTGGGCAACGGAATAGTCTCGGTAAGCCGGAGAAGCCCGATCATGTGCTCCATGGGCAGTTGTTTGCGCTTCTCCTGCGCTGTAGCGATTGAAACGCCGAAAACCGTAACCAGAATCAGAAATGCCGCTGCGTGGATTTTCATCCGTAGCTCCTCGGTCTTTCCTCAACACGCAAATGCTGCGTGCGGTGCCAGTGAGCGCGCGGTTCGTCGCCTCATGCCCTGGCTAAGTTTGAAAAGATTCGCTTCAGAAACTTGCAAAAATATATCATGCCCGCTGCAGAAAGCTTCGAGTTTGTGTTCAGTGCGAAGACGCTCTTCGAAGCCACATTTCGATCGTGTCTGCATCCGATTTCGTAAGAGTAGGGACGGTATTCCTGAGCATCGTCATGAACCAGTCAATTTCCATTGGCAGAGCCGGATAACCGACGTTTTCACCTTTTGATTTGCGGTTGACGGACCGGATGGAATTGATAAGCAACTGACCTTGCGCGTCAAGAAAAACGATGAAAGGTACGCCCATCGCTTCGCCGCCATATTCCGCCAAAAGTTTCTCAGAGCCCGGACTGTTCAATTCTGGATGCTTGCCGCGCTGCTCCAAAACGTTAAGGTTAGCGAGGACAAAATATTTTTCCAGAATAGGACGAATCTTCGGGTCTTCCATGAACGCTTCCATTTGCCGGCACGGCGGACACCAGGAGGCGCCGAAGACGAGAAAGATTTGCTTGTGCTGGGCAACAGCCGTGGATTCCGCGGAAGCGAGCACTTGCTCGGCGCTTGGCCGCTGCTGCGCGGCCTGTGCGGAGAAGCAGATGACCAGTGACAATGCAAAGAGCGGGAGTATCCGTCGCATGCGCGAAGCACAGGGCAATCGACTGAAAACGGGCGAGAATGTGTGCATGGCGAGAGCGGGTGGCAGGTCTCTTTCTTGTCGTCTCATTACGACCGGATCATACCATTTCACAACGTCACAGCCGAGGAATTGACCGCGCCTGAATTGATTTTCAGGTGCGCCTGCCCCGCCTGGTACACGGAAATCGCGCTCAATTTACATGTGAATCTGGATAGCGAAAGGATGTGCGTATCAACATACTGACTTAGCACAAAAGGTGTGATCGGAGATCACGTGGCTACTCTATATCACCGCAGGCGAATTTCACGGCGTGCGTTGCCCGGTTTCTTTACTGTAGTTTTTATTTGCTCGTTCATAACACCAGTTCTGCATTCACAAGACTTCGATCTGGAACAACCTTCGAGCCAGGGTCTTGCAAGCCAGGCAATCGCCGTTTCAGAACTCCATGCCGATGAAGTCGCCCAAACAGTTCCGGCCGATGTGACTTCCGCTCCTTCAGATGGCGCTGCCCAAGACCCGCAGAACCCGGAACCCAAAGTTCAAAACAATCCGAATCCCGCGGCGACCTATCAGCCGGTTACGTGGAAGAACCTGCCAATTCGCGTACTGGGCGATCAGAAACTCGTCTGGTTGTTTCCATTACACCTCGCACAAGGCCAACATATTCTGCCAACTATCGGCGTCGTCGGAGTTACTGGCGGGCTCCTTGCCGCCGACGCACATATCATGGTTCATGTTCGAAATAACACTTCGGCGTTCCACGAGTACGACGAGATTTTCAGCGGCACGAACACGGGAATTGTTACGGCTTTGATTCCCGCCACGTTTTACATCTACGGGATCGCCCGCAAGAGTTCCTATTCCCAACAGACGGCTCTTCTTATGGGTGAGGCTTACCTTGACAGCGCGATTCCCCACGTGGCCATGAAACTGGTCAGCCGGCGACTGCGTCCGGATGCTGTTCCAGCGTCCAGCGATTTTACGGATACCTTTTTTAAGAGTCATGTTTCAGTATTTGGCAAGGGAAGCAGCTTTCCGTCCGGCCACGCAGCGGGTATCTTTTCGATTGCGACAGTAGTTGCGGAACGCTATCGCAATCACCGTTGGGTTCCATGGGTTGCATACGGTCTGGCGGCAGCCATCAGCTTCTCGCGCGTTCCAACGTTTGCGCATTTCCCATCGGACGTCTTCTTGGGAGCCGCCTTAGGCTACTCGATAACGCGTTTTGATGTCCTTCGCGATCGCACGCACTAATTGCCACTTCTACAGCCCGCGCCCGAGAATAGCGCAACAAGAATTGCTCGCCTTTCTATGCGCGAGTAAGCGATACTTCTTTGACTATGTGCCTTGAAGAAGAAACAAACTCTATGCCCCTTCGAAAATCCCGCAAGGGCGGCCATCCAGAAGATATCCGATTCACAATATGGACCCGCCGTTAATTCCTGGATTAATAACATGAAATAGTTATACTTCTCGTGGAATCTTGGAGGTTGTGCATGAGGCACTTTCTGGTTGGCATTATGCTTTGTCTTTCATTTACATGCAGCGGTTTCGCCCAAGATTCAGCCGCTGACACTCCCGCCTCGGCAGAGGACGTTGAAAAATACCTCCACGCGCTTCACCCCCAAGGAATGATGCAGAACATAATGGAGGCCATGGTGAAACCCATGCGCCAGATGACCCACGACAGATACCTGAAAGATAAAGACAAACTTCCTGCTGATTTTGAAACAAAAATGAACAAAGAGATGGACGCCCTCCTGAAGGACATGCCATTTGAAGAAATGATCCAAGCGATGGTCCCGACTTACCAGAAACATTTCACGAAAGGTGATATGGAAGCCTTTGTCGGTTTTTATACCTCGCCTGCGGGACAAAAGTTGTTACGAGAGCTACCCGCAATCACGGCGGAAGCCATGACAGCTATGATGCCAATCTTGAGCCAATATACGGACAAGGTGAACCGACGCCTCCAGCAAGAGTCCGACGAAATGCTAAAGAAACCGTAAAAATTGTTCGACCGCAGTCACCGTCGGGTGGCAGATCACTTGAGATGAGTGGCGCGTATTTTCCCTTTTGCATTTTGAAGAATGGACACAGGACAGGTGGGCGACCCTTTCTCTGAACCAAAAGTAATTTCATTCTCGCAAGTTAATACCACTTCAACACGGCGGTCGATTTGGATTAAGTCGCTGGCCTTTCGGGTCACAGGCCTCCCCAACGTTCCAACCTTTTTCGCGATTACCGGATGATTTTACAATTTATTGACATTCCTCAAACAAACCAGAGTCATTTCCAAATTTGAAATCTGCGATGTTTCTTTCTCAAACCATCCGGAACTCCGGTCAGAACTCTGGTCTCCTTCGAGTTTGGCCCAGTTCAATTTGAGGAGAAATTCACATGAACAAATTCTCGATTCGACTCATGTATTCGGTTGTAGCGGTCTGCTTCGCTTCGTTTCTGCTTCCAGGCTCGGTCTTCGCACAACATTACGTTCAGACAAATCTGGTTTCAGATCTTCCT
>DATAPT010000186.1:0-5445 GCA_036265065.1 Candidatus Acidiferrales bacterium
ATCCTGATTTTTTCCTCTTCCAAGGAGTTTGCAGCTGCGCGCATAGCGGCCGTCCGGGTCTGGCGGCGTGGATTTGGATTTGAAGAAAGAAATGCGTTTTGCCCTTCGCGATGAAACGCGATGCACTGGTCAAACTCATCCCAATCCGCCACCACCATATCTCCGAATCGTATTTGGTCGGTCGCCAGCAGATTTGCCAACGGATGAACGACAAACTTTTCAATTGCGCGTTTCAGATGCCGCGCTCCGTACTTGATATCAGTGCCTTCTTGCAGCAGGAATCTCTTCGCCTCCAATGTTGCACGGAACAAGAACTGCCCGCGGCCGCTGTCCATAACGCGTTTTTGCACCATATCCAATTCAATTTCCAGAATTTTCTCCAGTTGTTCTTCTCGCAGCGGGTGAAACACAACCACCTTATCTAAACGATTCATGAACTCCGGTGAAAATTTTCTCTTCGCCGCTTCCTGCGCCGTTTTCTCCACTTTGAGATTCAACTTTTCTTCCAGCTTGTCCTTTGGCTGCACAAACCCCATGCCGCCCGTCATCAGTTCGGTGATCTCTCCGCCGCCCAGATTCGAGGTCAGGAAAATCATCGTCTGCGACAAGTCCACCCGCCGGTTATCTCCCAGTGTCAGCGTGCCTTTGTCCAGAATGCCAAGCAGCAATTGCCAAAGTGAATCCGAGGCCTTCTCAATTTCGTCAAACAGCAGAAAACTCAATTTCAGTTTGTCCGTGTGGTGTTGCGCCAGTGATTCCTGGGTGATCAGAGGATGTGTCTCGCGATGTCCGAGATATCCTGGGGGCGAGCCAACGAGCTTCGCGATTTCGTGAGAATGCTGAAATTCCGCGCAATCCACCTTGATCACCGCGCGAGGACTTCCAAATAAAATCTCAGCCGCCGCTTCCACAATGCGCGTCTTTCCCGATCCCGTAGGGCCAAGGAACAAAACATTCGCCACTGGCCGTCCCGGCGAGCACATACCGGCGCGATATACCTGATACGCGTCCGTAAGAGCGCGAATACCATCCTCTTGGCCAACAATCCGCATTCTCATTGCGGATTCGAATTCCTCGGACTCAAAACTATGGCGGTTCGGATCGAGCTTCATTTTTTCTGGCCTCATAAATCCCCCGTTTTCATTCAGTCGCCGTTGGTGAATTTGTCGTCCACCTCTATAGGCTTATGGCAACCGCATTGCCAAACGCCCCGCAAATTCCAGATCAATGTAAATTACAGAATACAAGCAGGTTGCTCCATGAATTAATTGTGGAGGGGGGAAGTTGAGCGCGAAGCTTGCTTCGAAATGTTCCAGCGAGGGGCAGCACCCATCGCTTTGAAACAAGGCAGACAATCTGCAACTTTTATTTGCACCTACGCAGGCAAAAAATAGGGCGGCCATTTATTCTGGCCGCCCTGGTGAAACTCGCTTCAATTCTAAATTAGAGAGTCTCTACTGTGGGTCTACCTTCTTCCGGCTGGAAGCTACCGGAGGAGGAGCGCCCGTTGGCAGAGCTGCGGGCGCCTTCGCCTCGCGAACGATAATCTGCGCGGGAGCTTCGATCACTTTACCGCCCGTCGCTCTGGCCAATTGTGCGGCCGCACCACGGGTAGCCTTGGCTGGCGTCGGCACCACCGCGCCTTCGCCTTCTTTTTGGAAAGTCAGGTGTTCCGACTTGCCATCCCAATCGACGACCAGCATGTCCCCGAAATGAATCTGTTCGGTAGCCAGCAGGTTCGCCAGCGGGTACACCACAAACTTCTCGATCGCGCGCTTCAAATGTCGCGCGCCGTACTTGATGTCCGTCCCCTCCCGCAGCAAGAATCTCCTTGCCGCCGAGGTCGCACGGAACAAGAACTGCCCGCGGCCCGTATCCAGCACGCGCTGCTGCACCATGCCCAATTCGATTTCCAGAATCTGCTCCAGCTGTTCGTGACGAAGTGGGTGAAACACCACAACCTTATCCAGACGGTTCATGAACTCCGGCGAGAACTTCTTCTTCGCCGCTTCCTGCGCCGTCCGCTCGACTTTCTGGTCCAGCTGCTCTTCGAGTTTATCGGTCGGCTGCACGAATCCCATGCCGCCGGTCATCAGTTCGGTGATCTCTCCCCCGCCCAGATTGGAGGTGAGGAAAATCATGGTCTGCGACAAGTCCACGCGCCGGTTATCGCCCAGCGTCAGCGTGGCTTTATCCAGAATGCCCAGCAGCAATTGCCACAGGGCGTCCGACGCCTTTTCGATCTCGTCGAACAGGAGGAAGCTCAACTTCAAATCTTCTTTATGGTATTGCGCCAGCGCTTCCTGCGTAATCAGCGGATGCGTTTCGCGATGCCCCAAATAACCCGGAGGCGAGCCAATCAGTTTCGCGATTTCGTGCGAGTGTTGGAATTCCGCGCAATCAACCTTAATCACAGCGCGCGGGTCTCCGAACAAGATCTCGGCCGCCGCTTCCACTATGCGCGTCTTTCCTGACCCTGTAGGCCCGAGGAACAGCAAGTTCCCTACCGGACGTCCGGTTGAGCTCATCCCCGCGCAAAAGACCTGGTACAGGTCTACGAGCGCGCGGACTCCCTCTTCCTGGCCCACAACCTTATTTCTAAGGGCGGCCTGAAACTCCTGAGACTCCACGCTTCTCAGTGTGGGGTCCAAAGGTTGATGCGACGAACGGCTGCTGATCATGGCCCTTCTCTCCTACCGGAACTTCCGGTCTCTAAGCACGCCCCTATGGGGGGCGCGATCAAACTGGTCGAGTTTGACTCCTACGGTGGAGTGCAGCAGACGGAGCTGCGTAATAATTTCCTGTCCTGCTTCGGGTGCAAGTGAAACGTCTAGTAATGGCGGAAACAAGTCCGCGAGGTCGAGGTTGAGCGTGCGCAGCGATGAAACGAGCTTTTGAACTTGATTTGATTTTGGGTCGTATAACTCAACGCTATTATTAACTTGTTGCCTCAATTCAGTCCAATCCACGTCTACCGACGGATACGATCGGGTTACCTGCTTCACAACGTCGTCCGTGATTCGCGGACGTTCCCCGAGTTTGGCCAGGTGCAATTGCTTGACCCGGTCGCCCTCGCGGACGTTGTGAACCAGGTAGAACGTATTCCCTTTTCGCCGAAGAAAAGCCATGAATCGCTCCCAGGTTCCTAGATCGTTTTCGTAGTGTAAATTCCTTCCACTACGGGTGTCAATTCAGATCTCGAATTCTTCGGAAAGTTGCCTCGTATCAGTAACTCCCTTTTCCTGTCCTTTCGAACAGGATCACTTTCACCCGCGCGTTCCCTGCTTTCCAATATCGGCAAAGCGTGAAATTTTATTAATGGTCTCCAACAACTGCACCCAATCACTCCAATCCATTAGATGCTGAATATCTCCATTACGATATCCAGCATCGCGCTTGACGCGATTTCCCGCAATAGATCAGGAGATTCATCGCGCTGGTCCTGTCGAACTAGTACGATTAGAATGCGCTATGGAAAAAATGGATTCGATGAATTGGAATTCCGTATATGCGTTGGTGAAGAAAATCCCGCGCGGCCGCGTGATGACCTATGGCCAGCTGGCCAAAGCTCTGCATCTCCCCGGCGGCGCGCGTACCGCGGGTCGCGCCATGGCTGCATGCCCGAGCGGAAAAGGTGTGCCGTGGCATCGTGTTGTGGGCGCGGGTGGCAAGCTGCTCATCCGCGAGCCGCATGCGTCTCTCCAGCGCAAGTTGCTGGAAAGCGAAGGACTTACTTTGGCCGAAAAACGGATTCTGAATTTTAAGGATCTTGTTTGGAATTTGAAGAGACCTCAACGGCGCAAATAAACGCAAATCGATCAGTAAGAAATTTCGAAATTCCTTCACTCAAAATAACGCTCACATTATTTCTGGCGGAACGTCTAATTAAGTGAGGGACGTCACGTATTGTGTGACCCTCTTGGATGCAATCGGACCTCAATCCCACCCAGGCACCTTCATCCGAGTCGGAGAAGGAGCTCAATTCAATGTCAATTTATAGAACCAGCCTTAATCTTGGTCTTGCCGCCATTGTTTTTTTTACTTTACCTTTGCTCGCATCTGCCAGACCCAAGACCACTAATCCCGAACCGGAGAAGAAATCAATAAAGCTATTCGATCCGGCTATCGTGGACGGAAAGACGCTGGCCCCAGGAACCTATGAAATCGTGATCGCGGACAAAAAGGCAAGCTTCGAACTACATGGTAAAACCATAGTCACCGCGCCTTGCGATTGGAAAATGATGGAACACAAGTCGCCCTATAACAGTTCAACACTTTCAGATGGTAAGGTCCTGCAGGAAATTCAGTTTCAAGGAAGCAACGAGGCCCTTGAAATCATGTAGTTTTCGGAATATCGGATTCTGGCTGGGCGGCAAGGACTTTGTAGCGAAAGATCCCTCGAAGGTCTCTCGAATTCTACCGTCCCGGCCAATTTCCTCGTATGTTTGGGAAATTTCCTTAAAACAGTCCCGCCATTTGCTTCCTCCCAGTTCGCACCGCCCGCGCAGATTGTGTTATAGATAAGGGCTCATGCTAACCGGTGCAACCATAGAAGTTGTGAATTTGATGAAGCGTTACGGTGAAGTAGAAGCGTTGCGTGGCGTAAGCTTTGCTGTAAATGAAGGCGAAGTTTTTGGCCTTTTAGGACCGAATGGCGCGGGAAAAACGAGCACGGTTGAAATTCTCGAAGGCCTGCGCACCCCAGATAGCGGCAGCGTAAGCGTTTGCGGCCTCGATCCCCAGACCAGTGGCGCCGAATACAAATACATCATGGGTGCAGCCCTTCAGGCGACGGCCCTGCCGGATAAGATGCGCGTGGCGGAAGCCCTCGATCTGTTCGGCAGCTTTTATCCCAAACGGCGCGGCACAGAGGAACTTTTAGGACGCTTCGGCCTCGTGGAAAAACGTTCAGCTTTTTATTCCCAGCTTTCGGGCGGCCAAAAACAGCGCCTGGCACTGGCCATGGCGTTGGTCAATGATCCGCAAGTCGTTTTCCTTGACGAGCCTACCGCGGGGCTTGATCCGCAAGTGCGCCGCGAAATCTACGACATCATCGAAGAACTGAAGACGGAAAAGAAAACGATCCTGATCACCACGCATTACATCGAGGAAGCGGAGAAACTCTGCGACCGCGTCGCCATCGTGGATCACGGACAGGTCATTGCCCTCGGTACGCCGCGGGAACTGAAGCAGCGATCGGGAGCTGTCACACGCATCACTGTGCGCATGACCAAGCCGGAAACCAATGGCGCTCTTGGCAAGCTCGAAGGGGTGACCGAGTGCCGCGCTGAAGCCGACGATTATCTGCTGTACTCGACCCGCGTGCCGCGCACCATCGTGGCCCTTGTGAAGCATCTCGAAGAGCAAAACAACGAACTTGTGAGCCTCGAAATTTCCGCACCCTCGCTCGAAGATATTTTCCTCGAGTTGACGGGAAGAAGGTTG
>DATAPT010000187.1:0-3878 GCA_036265065.1 Candidatus Acidiferrales bacterium
GACGGCCTGCTCAGCCTTGGTTCGGCTCACGCCGGTCTTGTTCACAACGGCATTCACGATATCCAGCTTAATCACGCTAACCTCCAGCGATTCAACGGCAAGCCATGCTAGACACACAGTTGCGGGTTGTCAAGGTCGGCGAGGTCGGTTAAGATGCGCGTCTTTGAAAGTCTATCGGGAGGTAATGAATGTCGGTAAAGCCGGATCACTGGATACGTAAGATGGCCATCGAGCACATGATGATTGAGCCGTTTGAGGACCGCCAGGTCCGCGACGGCGTGATCAGCTACGGAGTATCCAGCTATGGCTACGATATCCGCGTCGCCGACGAATTCCGCATTTTTACCAATGTGAATTCCACGATTGTCGACCCGAAACACTTCGATCCGCGGTCGCTCGTCGAGTTCAAGGGCTCGGAATGCCTCGTCCCGCCCAATTCTTTCGCCTTGGCGCGCTCCGTGGAGTACTTCCGCATTCCGCGCAACGTCCTGACCATCTGCCTCGGCAAATCGACCTACGCGCGTTGCGGCATTATCGTGAACGTGACGCCCTTTGAACCCGAGTGGGAAGGTTTTGTCACGCTGGAAATCAGCAACACCACGCCGCTGCCCGCAAAAATTTATGCCAACGAAGGACTGTGCCAGGTTCTCTTCTTTGAGTCCGATGAGCCGTGCGAAATTTCGTACAAGGACAAAAAAGGGAAGTATCAGTCGCAGACCGGAATTGTCCTTCCGCGCCTCTAACCCAACAATAAGTGAGTTGTGCATACACAGTAGGGGCACGGCATGCCGTGCCCCTGCAACCGCTCCAAGTGCAAAAATGGGAAGTCTCAAATATAGAATTGTCCAGCGATCAAAAACACACTTGTAACAAATTCGGCCTGGGCATTTAGGAATTTAATTGGATACTCGAAGAGCTAACTAGGATTTGGCAGGTTCCACGACGATCGCTTCTTCCTTAGCCGGCCCCATGGGATAGCCAAGTTTGCGCCAGCCTTCGTAGCCCCCCGCGAGCGGCCGTATTTTCGTGATCCCTTTGCTGCGCAGTTGCAGCGCCAGGCGAGCGGCGGTCACCTCATTCGGGCAAGCACAAAACAAGACAATCTCGCGGTCGCGGGGAATGACTGAGTAAGCTTCTTCCATATCTGCGGCATCCACGTGCAGAGCTCCGGGAATTGTTTCCGGATTTGCATCGAAATCGAGCGAGTGGCGCAGATCGACAATAATGAGGTTCTCGCCCGCGTCCATTTTTCCCTTTAGCTCTTCAGGAGTAATTCGCGCGATCTTCAACTTACGGAGGAATTTTCGGCGCTTATAGTATTTCCATAAAATGTAGCCCGCGAATCCGGCCACCACGAGAACAAAAAGCCATTTCCCAAGATAAGAGGCTTTTTCCGCTACGTCTTCGAGTTGTCCACTGAACGCATAGCCCGTGATGGCATACGCCCCGGCCCAGGCCATAGCTCCCAGTGCGTCGTACACTAAAAACTTCCGCCACCCCATCCGGATTATTCCGGACAGAGGAGCAGCCATCGCGCCCAAGCCCGGAATGAATTTAACGCCGAGCAACACGCTCGGTCCGTTGCGCGTAAAGCTGACTTGTGTTCTTCGCACACAGGAGTCAGGCTCAAGCGAAATCCGGCAGAGAAACTGAAGAACTCGAACGCCCTTGCGCCGCCCGATTTCATACCACATGGAGTCACTGGCCAAAGATGCCAAAACCGCAACACCTATGGTCGTGCCCAGATTCAGATCGTGCGCTCCTGAAATTGCACCGGCCGCAAGCAGTAGCGGCCCCGAAGGTATGGGCAATCCCGCCTGTTCGGCAAATACCCACACGAATATCAGGAGGTATCCGTGCCGGGCTACGAAATGTAAAGTTTCATTCATTCAGTTCGGGGAATCCGGGAATCTGGGCCGGACGCCCCCACGAACCTGCAAAAACAAAAGTTTCCAGCGGTTTGCGCTGGCGCTCTGCGATTTCCCGTTGCCTTAAATTTTCACCCAAAGATTCCGGATCTCCCGGATACCCCAGTGCCATCACGCTGACCGGTTGCCAATCGGTTGGAACCGCAAAACGTTCCCGCGCCGCCTCCGCGTTAAACCCGGCCATTTGATGCACGGTGAGGCCCATTGACGTCGCCTGCAAGGACAAATTGGCAACAGCTTGTCCTACATCGTGGAACGCATACCGGTTTGGATTTCCGTTCTTCGCGAATTGAGTATGCGCGAAAGCCAGAATCAGGACGGGCGCTTTCTCTGCCCAGCTACGATTTGAGTCTACCAGCACTCCGGCCACGGCATCATAATTTTTCCTGTCATCGCTGGTAGCCACGAGCAAAGCCCAGGGCTGCTCATTGGCCGAAGATGCCGCCCAGCGCGCTGCCTCCAATGTGCTGATCAGCTTTTCGGGCTCCACCGGGCGTTCCGAAAAAGCTCGGGGGCTCCAGCGCTGGCTAATGATTTCATGAATGGGGAATTGCGTTGCGGCTGTCTTGTTGTTGTTCATTATTAAATTCCTTTCCTGAAATACCTGGTCCCGGGTCCAAGCCTGGGCAGTAGGGAAGGTATGGCACCCGCGCTCCCCTTTACGCACATGTAGGGACACGACATGTCGTGTCCCTACGAATTGCTGGTCTTAATCGTGTTGCGTGCGACAATCTGCCGCCGAACACGCACCCTGTTTTATGCTGCGGGCGCTTGCTGGATCAATTCCGCCTCAATTGTGATTTTAACTTCATCGCCGACGACTACGCCGCCAGTTTCCGTCAGCGCGTGAAACGCCAGGCCGAAATCTTTTCGATTAATTTTTGCCGTGGCGGCGATTCCTGATCGGACGTTGCCATAGGGATCTTTGATCGCTGGAGTAGGACCCTCGACCTCGAAAGTGATTTCCTTTGTAACTCCGCGAATCGTTAAATCGCCGGTTACCTTATGTTCCTCCGCGCCATGCGCCTCAACTCGACGGGACCGAAACGTAAGAATTGGATGATTGGCCACATCGAAGAAGTCGGGGCTGCGAAGATGGGCGTCACGCTGCGGTTCGCGTGTGTTCACTGAGCTGGCGTCGATTTCCACTTCGACGCTTGATTTTGTCGGATCCGTGGGATCGATCACCGCGCTGCCCGTCACTTTGGTGAACTCCCCGCGAACATTGGAAATCATCAAATGCCGCACGCTGAAGTGCGCCGCGGAATGCGCGGGATCTATTTTCCATTGCGATGCCTTTGCGGACTGTTGTGTCGTGACTGCTGTATTCATTGTGTGCCTCCTTTGTGTTTTACTTTCTGCTGCGGTTAACTTTCTGATGTACGGAAACGAATAAAAGATTCAGGGCTCCATAAAATTTAATCATCAGCCGCGGCGGTTTCGAGCGGCTCGCGCGCCCTGTCCAGTAATTTTAAAAGTTGCTGAAGCTGTTTCGCTGGCAAGTGGCTCAGCTGGCGGCGATGCAAATCGCGCACGGGCTTGTCCAGTTCGCTCAGCACCCGCAGTCCCTCCGCGGTGATCCGAGTTTTCACGACCCGCCGGTCTTCTGTCTCGCGTGCGCGGGCAATCAAGCCGCGCGATTCCATGCGATCGAGCAGGCGCGTGATGTCCGGATCGCGCGAGATGAGCTTGCCTCCCACTTCGTGGCAAGCCAGGCCCTTTTCTCCCGCCCCTCGCAAAATGCGGAGGATGTTGTACTGCGTTCCGGAAAGGTTGTAGGGCTTGACGAGGGCTTCGGCGTCGCGGGTGAGCGCGTCCGCCGAGCGCAAAAGGCTGACGAAAACGAGGGCGTAGAGCGTGTCTCGCGAGTCGGCTTTCGTTTTTGTGTTTCGTTCCATGAGTCAATAATAGTCGTTACAACGATTATTGTCAAGAGGAATGTTGCAATCC
>DATAPT010000188.1:0-2554 GCA_036265065.1 Candidatus Acidiferrales bacterium
TCCGGTGTTCAGATTGGAATACCGTCGTCCGAACCGAATGCCGGCCGAACCCGTAGCCGAAGACGGGTTCAAATTAAAATTCTGCCCTTGGTGTGGGCGCAATTTACTTGAGCAATACGAATCTGATGCGCGTCTGGTCGAAGAAGATCAAATGTTTCCGATCGCGCAAATTGACCATGCCGCAGTCTGGGTATCCGACCTGGAGCGAGCACGCGCCTTCTATGAACTTTGGTTTAAGGCCACGGCAGGCGCGAAATACTCAAGCTCGAAGCGGGACTTTACATCCTATTTCCTCTCGCTCGGCTCTGGAGCACGCCTCGAACTGATGACATCGCCAGGCGAAGTTGCGCGGCTCGCGCATCTCGCCATCTCTCTGGGATCACGGAATGCCGTTGATCGTCTAGTGAAGGCTATGGAGGCAGCGGAAGTTCATATAGTGAGTGGGCCGAGGATCACCGGGGACGGGTACTACGAAGCCTTGGTAATCGATTCGGAAGGCAATCTGATAGAGATCACCTCCTAGCGTTGCCGCATCCGAACTTCCAAACAAAAAATGCGGCGAGGCCGAGAAGTTGTTTACGGATAGTTGGAATCTCCCGGAACGCTGACTTTTCGCATCACATCATCGCACCGACCACATTTGTACAATTTTGCGGTATAAATGGAGCAGAACATTTTTAATGCCGCGGGAGGTACAAGTCGCCATGGCCACAAAAATTGGAACGCAAAGCCGGATTGCCGCCGATCAAATGCAAACAATTGCTGCGGGCGCTGAAACAGTATTTGTAAACGAATTTACGAATGGCCTGCTCGATCCAGCGTTGCCAATGCTCGGCCCCGTAAAAGATGGCGGGCACATCGTGGCAAACACTGCGCCAGGTTGCTGGGGACCGATGATTACTCCCTCGATTCGCGGCGGGCATGAAGTTACGAAACCCGTGGCCGTGGCTGGCGCTGAGGTGGGCGATGCGATTGCCATTCGCATCAAGGAAATTATGGTGACCTCGCTTGCGACTGCATCCGGTAACGACAAGATGATGGCCGGGCGATTTCTGGGCGACCCCTACGTCGCGGGGCGCTGCCCGGATTGCGGGACGCTGAATCCGGAAACACGCGTGGAGGGAATTGGCCAAACTGCCGTTCGCTGTGCTAATTGCGGAGCGGATTGCACGCCCTTCACGATTTCAAACGGTTACACCATCGCCTTTGATAAAGATCGCTCGATTGGCTTGACTTTGCACCAGAATGCCGCGGAACAGATTGCGCGCGACGCGAAATCCTACGCAGCGCTCCCCGAAAAATCCGTACAAAATCCGATTCTGACTTTTGCGCCGCACGATCTGGTGGGTCTCGTCGCCCGCCTGCGGCCGTTCATGGGACAGTTCGGCACCACTCCCGCTATTCGCATGCCCGATTCCCACAATGCCGGCGACTTCGGGCAATTTTTAATTGGCGCGCCGCACCAATATGCAATCACCGCCGAGCAACTGGAAGACCGCACCGACGGACACATGGACATCGATATCGTTCGCGCGGGAGCCATTGTGATTTGTCCTGTGAAAGTAAAAGGCGGCGGAATATATATGGGAGACATGCACGCGCTGCAAGGCGATGGCGAGATCGCCGGACACACCGCCGATGTTTCGGGAATCATCACGTTGCAAGTTCACGTGATCAAAGGATTGAAAATTGACGGCCCAATTCTCTTGCCGCTAACCGAGGATTTGCCTTACCTCGCGCGCCCATTGTCCGCCGAAGAACGAATCCGCGCCGAAGCTTTGGCTAATAATTGGGGCCTCGAACAACTGGAAGAATCCGCTCCCGTCTCGTTCGTCGGCACCGGGCCGGACTTAAACGCCGCAACGGAAAACGGTTTGGCGCGCGCCGCGCGCATCTTGGAGATGCCGATTGAAGAAGTGAAAAATCGCGCTACGATCACAGGCGGAATTGAAATCGGCAGGCATCCGGGAGTCGTGCAAGTGACGTTCCGAGCTCCTGTGGACCGCCTTGAACGCTTGGGCCTAAAACCATTCCTGGACGAGCAGTATAGTGCCGCCGGGCAGAGGCGTTAGCTTCTCTCTTTTTTGAAAAATGCAGATTGTCTTCTGCTTACTTGTCGATATCAGGCCCAAAATCCTTGGAAGCGTCGAACGCCTCGCCTTCCTTCACAATCACCTTTAGAAATTCTACTCTTCCATTACTGTCTCTGGGGTTGTGGCCGTTGCCCCTTCCGAAGAAATCTCTTTTATCGTTCAAAGTCCATTTCGTGTGGGCCGACTGCAGAACCAGCGTGTACTCGCCTGCAGGAATATCAAAAAATTCAAAATTGCCGTTCTCGTCCGCAACCGAATATTTGATCGCGCTATATTGTTCCGGGTTAGAGCTGGTCCCCACCGCGGCGCTGGACGCCGCAAAATTTTGATTGGCTGGAATTTCAACATGGCCTTTCACAAGCCACACCTTGCTTCCGGCATCCGCTTTGTTTCCGGTATGGAAATCAAAGAAATAAGTGAGAGTGCCTTTCACGATCCCATTTTTCATCGGCTGCGCCGTG
>DATAPT010000189.1:0-3482 GCA_036265065.1 Candidatus Acidiferrales bacterium
TGAAGCCCGCGCCACTAAATTCAAAAATAATTCAGTTCTATCAAGATGCGCTCCGGTGTATAAGTGTGCCCACACAAGCTCCACAACACAATTTACAGTTGACGTACTCGATATCGGCGCACGGAACGCCAAACTCACGCATTAAACCGAAGAGGAGACTGAGCAATGCGAATCCATCGTTCGCTTTTCATGGCATGTGGAATTTTTTTAAGTGCTACTGCACTTTGCGCACAGGTGAAACCTCTTGAAACTCCCTGGCGCGGCGCAGGGAAGGTCCCTTGCGTGGGCTCTGACGGCGGCGTTGTAAATTGCCCGCCCGCGCCGCGCGCGATGGCCGTACGCGCCGGGCGCATGTTTGACAGCAATACTGGCCAGATGCTGACCAATCAGGTCATCCTTCTTTTTGGCGAACGCATCACTGCGGTTGGCCCCGAATCCCAAGTCAAAATTCCCGCAGGCGTGGAAGTGATCGACCTCAGCCGTTCGACCGTCATTCCCGGCTTGATTGACGGCCACATGCACATGTTCAACGCGCGCAAGCCGCATGGCACGACGGAAGATTACATGCTGATCGCCGTGCAAAATGTGCAAGCCGATTTGCGCGCAGGGTTCACCTCCGCACGCGATATGACTTCGCACGGCAATGGCTATGGTGACGTGGCCATCCGCAACGCTATTAACGAAGGCCGCTTTGACGGACCGCGCTACCAGGTTTCCACACGCGGCATCGTCTGGGGCGATAAGCCGGCGGATCCAGCCCATCCGGACGATCCGCTCGCGAGCGCCGTCGTTCGCTCTGAAGAAGAAGGGCGCGCCGCTGTTCGCGATCAGATTGCTCACGGCGCCGATTGGATCAAGCTGTATCCCGCGGGCGCATACTCCTTCGCGCCCAATGGTGAGGCCAAATACGTGGTGACCTATCCGCTGCCCGTCGTGCAGGCAATCATCGATGAGACCCATCGCCTGGGCAAGAAAGCCGGATGCCACGTGTATGGCGGCGATGGAGAGAAGAACTCCATCATCGCCGGGTGCGACACGATCGAGCACGCCTTCGCTCTCGACCAGGAACAAGCCGACATGATCGTCGCCAAGGGCTTGTATTACGACCCGACCCTCCAGCGCTACATCGAGCCCTATATGGACGACAACGACATGAAAAATACGGGCGGGAAATATCGCATGATCCCCATATTCGAACACGCCGTTTCCCTCGCCAACAAAACCAAGGGAATGAAAATTATGATGGGCAGCGGCGCGGACGGAGAAACCTACGTTCATGGCACACAGGCGCTGGATTTTGAGATGCTGGTGAAATATGGCGGCCTCACTACGGTCCGGGCCCTCCAGGCAGGAACCGTTGTCAACGCCGAAGCTCTCGGCTGGCAGCACGATATCGGCTCAATTGAAAAGGGAAAATATGCGGACTTGATTGCGGTCTCAGGCGATCCTATTGCCGATATCACAGAGCTTCAACGTGTAAAATTCGTGATGAAGGCCGGAAAAATAATCAGGAACGATACAGCGGAACGCGCTTCGAAGTAAGACTCGTTCACACCGGTCCGGCGAAAGCGCAGCTGACACGAATTACGTTAGGGCACCCCTGGGATCGCCAATCTCCCGATTGGCGTTTTGCCGCGCGCCAATCAGGAGATTGGCGGTCCCAGGAAACAAACAATCCCGTGAGAAATGCAAGCTAAGTCACAATCGCGGAAACGTCCCGAATAAGCATCTCGCCGCGCCTCATGAAAATTACATCGTCCGGAAAATCCTGCCGAAACTCCACGCCCACATCTTGCATGCGGTCAAGGAATTCGGGTAGCCTCGGCAGTGCCGCATTTTCAATATCGTGCAGAACCACAACACTCCAATCGCGCGCGGCAATTTCCTCGACGCACCGGTCGACCCATCCCTCCTGATCCTTCCAATCTCCCGGAACGCTGGACCACAGCACGCAGGTATATTTTTCCGCCTGCAACAATTGCAGAGCCGCACGGCTCAACAAATGCGGACCGATGACGCCGCCGCCTCCCATCGGGCGAAATAATTTATCCGCGTGGGAAAGTTCTCCCATCAACTTTTGCGTCTCTTCGATTTCTTGTTGGGCATAATCCGCGCTGGGTCTCTCGCCGAGCGGCACGCTATGCGTAAAGGTATGGTTTCCAATCCAATATCCCAGCGCGTGCGCTCGTTCAGCCAAAGCCCGTCCGCCGTCCTTTGCCAGCTTCTCGCCAATCACGAAAAAGGTGGTCCGAATATTGCGGGCCGATAAGAGTTCCAATATTTCTTCCGTAACTCCCGGAGTTGGCCCATTGTCGAAGGTGAGCGTCACGCGTTTCATGTGTCTCGCATTTCATCGCAAAATCGTGCGGCAAGCCGCATTGTACAACGCTATTTCGACCATGAGCTATCTTGCCCTCCACTCTCCGGAATAAGCAGCGCCGTGTGGCCAAAATCGCCAATATACTTTTCGGACATTGCCGTTATTATTGTTCTTTGAAGTTGCCGGGTTGCCGCACGATATTGGACGCGACGGTTTGGGATGGACTCGGGCTAAAACCTCGGGCTCATACTGTCGAAATTGTATGTAGAATTCTTTCCCCAGCCAGAACAGAGTGGTTTGTGCAAACAAATGATTCATCGATGAGCGCGGCCGAGCGCCGCCAAACCCCACGAACCAAACTCGTGGAAATTGCATATATCGGAATGGGTCCGGAAAACGGCGGACTTGTTTTGGATGTCTCCGAAGGCGGCCTTTCATTTCATTCTGTCGCTCCAGTCCATCTCGATGAAAAAGTGCAATTCCTCTTGTCGCTCAGAGGTCACAGCCGAATTGAAGGGACGGGAGAAGTTGTCTGGACCAATACGATGGGCACGGTCTGCGGACTGAAATTTACGAACCTGTCTCCAGGCGCGCTTGAACATCTGAATAACTGGACAACTCAATCCAGCTCCTCGTCGCGTACCCAGGCAAAAATCGCGCCGCCGCAGCCCAAAACAATCTCGCCTGCGACCGCGGCCAAATCTTCCATATTAAGCATAGTGCCCGCGGAACCGGTCTTTGCCATACCTCCTGCGAGGGAACCTTACGCGCCAGAGCCCGTAATAGAGGCACGCGGGCAAAGCCCTCTATTCTGGATGGCTGTTGGCGCATTGATGATGGCCGTCGCTGGCTTGGCCTACTCCTATGGAGTCCGCGAGGGGCAGGCGAAATTCAGCCCCTCCAACGCGGCCGCCGTTATTGCCAGCGCGCAAACGAATGCGCCCGCTGACTCAAGTTTCCCCACGTCTCCGGCAAGGGTTGCCGGCGAACCACAACCGACGCAGGGAAGTCTTCCCAGTCCTACGAAATTCGCTATTCCTGTTCCCACTCACACTCTTGTGAACGCTGTAAAAACCGACGCTGTTTCCGGTTCTGCCGCTTCCGGTCAAGTCAAAGTCTCGGCTCCCGTTGCTAAAACTCCAGTCGAAGCAACCACCCTCTC
>DATAPT010000190.1:0-7063 GCA_036265065.1 Candidatus Acidiferrales bacterium
CCGTCGAAGCCGAGCGGAAACGGCAAGAGGCTGAAGCGCAGTTCGCGGCCCTGAAGACGCACTATGATGCGGGCATCGCGGCTATCGAGCAGATGAAGGCCGCGCAAACGAAACTGGCACAGACTCCGAAAGAACAGCAAGATCCGATAAAAGCTCAAGTAACAGCGGCTGGTGGGACTGCCGTTACCGAATTGTCCGCCGCGCTGGAACTTGAGAAGCCAGAAGATCCGAACCGCTCCATCATTTTGTCCCGCTTGGGTGAAGCCTACGAGAGCATGGCCAAGTGGCAGGAAGCTGCGGATACCTATCAGAAGGCCATCGCACTGAAACCGGATACGGCCGCAAATTACAATAACCTCGGTAATGATCTTGCGAAGCTCGGAAAAGTGGACGACGCTCGCGCCGCATATCAAAAATATGTCGATCTGAAACCAGACGACGCCGCTCTCGCATGGCGCAATTTCGGCACCGTGCTCTACAACTCAAACCGCATGAAGGAATCCATCGAGCCACTGCAAAAGGCCACCACGCTCGACCCGAAGAATGCGACTGCGTGGTTGCTGCTCGGAATCGCGCTGGTGAACACGATGGAATTTAAAACCGTGGGTGACAAAATCACTCCCGTCATGCAGCCCGGAACCGTGGAAGCTTATCAGCATGCGATCGACCTCGATCCGAACGGGCCGATTGGCGCGCAAGCCAAGCAGGGCCTCGATTCGTTGACGGCCATGGGCGTGGGAATCACCACGAAAGTCGGCGAAGCTCCGGCCAAGACGACGAAGAAGAAGTAACTTTGTTCCAATAGATTCGATGCGCGATGGGGCTTGGTTTGACAACCCCATCGCGCATTTTTATTTTCCCGCAAAAAGGCAACAAAACATTTCCCGCCCCGGAGTTTCATTGGAATTCCCGCAAACACTGGAATACCAAAATCTAATTTTAATGCGAAGCGGAGACGCGCCGTTTAAGGAACCAAATGAGGAGTAATCATCGTAATAAATTCGCGGCTCGAAACGATTTTAGTTTGCTTCCAGAATTTTGGAAAATGACGAAGATTCCCCGTAACAAGATAATCGGCGCGTGCTGCGTCCGCACATTCCAAAAATATGTTGTCATCCGGATCGGGGGTGACGCGAATCTGGCGCGAAGGGGATACCACGCGCGAAACGGCGTTGATTCGCTGAAGGAATTGCAGTCGCAGACCTTTTTGGATTTTGAATTCGGGACGCGACAAAACCATTCGATACTCTGAAAGCATCGGCTCGGAGATATACAACCGTGCAGGACGCATCATGGCCAGCAGAAGCACCGTGCGTTGCAATCCTTCGGGTTTAATTGCCGCGGAAACGATGATATTCGTGTCCAGAACCAGCCGCAAGGGAAGCACTAGCGCTTAGCTTTTTTCGCGCGCGCCGCTTTAATGATTTGATCAATTTGACGCGAGGAAAGTGCTTCCGTACCTTTGTCCCCGGATTGCTCGCCAATCGCTTTCAGCACTTCCGGTTCGGGGGCGGCAAGTCGCACATAGTTGCGAATACTAAGAAGAATTGCCCTTGGCATGCCTCGCTTTTCAATCACGAGTGAGCAGGGCTTTTCCTCGATCTGGCGAAGAAGCCGGCCGAAGTTGGTGCGGGCGTAAAGCGCCGAAATAACGATGGATGTGCTTTGCGCGGCTTTTGCCATTTAAATGAACTCTCCAGTTCGATTATCTGAACTGTGCGGTTAAAAGTCAATGGTCCTGGCCGGATCTATCGCTTCCACTAAAGAAAAGAAATTGACAATTAGAAATGGGTGAGCGTGCCCGTAACTTTTGTCCGGCGCAGGGCCCAGGAAAAAATGGCGAAGGAAATTGGCAGGAGAATGGCTGCGAACAAGAGCAATCCCCCGATCGACGGGAGCAATTCGCGCAGGGAAGCATGGCCGAGGATGGCCGCGCGCATTCCTTCCAGTGAATACGTGACGGGAGTAAGTAAAGCCACGTACTGCAACCATTTTGGCAGCACGGAAATCGGATACATCATTCCGCCGACCACTGACGAGAGGCCAAGAATGGCCCAATTCACAGGATTGCCCCGCTTGAAGATCAGCATATAACTCGCGCTAAGTATGCCGAGCCCCGAAAAGGCCAGGACGGACGCTGCGAGCACGACTAGCGCGCCCAGCCAGTTGGCCCCTTGCAATGGAAAACCAAACAGGATTGCGCCCCAACCCAAATAAATTGCCGTATGCAGAGACATCCAGGCAAATGGATAAATGCTGGATCCCGCCAGAATCACGGGAAGGGAAGTTTGCGTCACCAATAAATTTTCGAGCGTTCCGTTTTGCCGCGCTTCCTGCAGGCTGCTGTCAAACGTGCTGAGCGCGACGCTCAGGTAATCGAAAAATGCAATTCCCACGAGGGCGAAAGAAAAATAAGTGCTGCCCTGCGGAAGCGATTTCTGCAGGGTAGGGCTTTGAACGAAACGAGAAAGAAAAAAGAAGCTGGCGGAACCAAACAGCGCCTGAAACATTTCGACCAGAAACGCGAAACGATAGCTACGCGCCACTGTGAAATCGCGGCGAAACATGAGCGCAAGCTTACGGATGGTTAAGGCCAATTTAGGCGAATCGTTCACTTGATTTCTCGCGTCTCATGGCGGATTAGAATTTCAAGTGATTTTTCGAGCGTTCCGGCGCGGGTATTGGTCTTAATGCTGTCGAGAGTGTCGCAGGCGAGCAATTGGCCGCCATCCAGCACTGCGATTTTTCCGGCAAGCTGCTCGACTTCCGCCAGCGTGTGCGACGCAAAAATTAGGGTTGTCCCATGCGCGCCAACAATCTCACGCAGCAAAAACCTGCGGAAGTCGGCAGCCGCGAGCGGATCGAGGCTGCGCGTCGGCTCATCGAGGATAAGCACGGAAGGCCGGTGCATCATGGCGCGTGCCAGGCCCAGTCGGTGAATGTTGCCTGTCGATAGCATCCGCGCTTGTCGCTCAAGCAGATCGCCAAGGTGAAACGGTTCTGTGAGTTCCGCAATTCGTTGCGAGGCGTCTCTCGCGGATAGATTATTGAGGCCGGCAAACAACATGAGATTTTCTCGGCCAGTGAGTCGCGAATAGAAACAGGCATCGCCCCCAGTGTGGTAGCCAATTTGCAGACGAACTTTCGCGGGATCTTTTGACACATCAAAACCGCAAACTTGGGCGTGACCTCGCGTGGGAATCAACAGCGTCGTAAGGATGCGCAAAAGCGTGGATTTTCCCGCGCCATTCGCGCCGACCACGGCGAGCGTTTCCCCTTTTTTTACGGCAAATGAAATTCCGCGCAGCGCGGGAACCGTGAGGCGCGAGACCGGATACACAAACGCCCGCCATCCGGAAGCGCCCGCTGGGAAATACTTTTCCACGTTTTCGAGGTTGAGCGCGAAGTTTTCCACGAATGGCCGTTATAACCTTTCAAGCGGTGTGAAACAAGACCCCACAATAGGGCTATTTCGCACAAACGCCATGTACGGGCAGAAGCCAGCGCCAAAAAAGTGGATTTAAGACTGAACCTGTCACGTCTTAGTTCCTGCTAGAGCCGACTGATAACGAACACAATCCATAGTGGAGCGACCATATCCGTGAATTGGAGTTTGTTTTAGCGGCGTCAATTTGCCGCTTCTATCGGGATACGATAAAATAAACTCATTCGGAAAAATAGTCATGGGGATGTCTGGAATCGCCTGGCAGCAGTTCTATCTCCTGCGCCCGACGCGGGCTTCCTATATAATTGGAGCGCAATACAAAGGCGTGATTGCATTCATTGACCCGCAGCGTAACACCGCTCGATCCACCGCGTTCGCCGCAACGCACAGGCTCGATGAAGTGAAAGACGCAAAGGCCCTGTAATGCACTGATTTCATCCGAACACCGTTTTTTCATTGGGCTCATTTGTGCGTTTCCTCCAAAAGGAAAGGCGGTTGCCCGTGTGTGGGTTCGCACGGATGCACCGGGAAACGCATGAGTGGCAATAGGCGAAAGATGTCGCACTAGAAAAACTTATAGATGCAGACCTATTATCCAGAAATTTATCCCGTAATTTTATAGAAAGAGGAAGCTTCGTGAAGCGATTGGAAGACAGGCCAAGAAAGGTTGCTCTTATCGAATTGTTGTATGTAGGCCCGGCGGCTGTTTTGTTGCTCCTGGTAGCACTCTGTCCTGCGTTTGGTCAGACGAGCAGTGCGAACGCAATTGTGGGGGATGCTGCCACATCACCTCGCACGGCACCTAACGCGGAATCGGCGAAGCCGTCCGCTGCAAATCCAGCACAAAACGGCAGTGCCTTGACTGACTTTCCCGCTGCGGAAGTAAACAATGTGTTTCCGACGTGGTTGCATTTTAGCGGGGAATACAGGATCAGACCGGAAGAGCACACCGCTTACTCTTTTAAACCCGACAATAACGATGGGTTCGTCCTGAGCCGACTGCGCCTGAATCTGGAAATCACGCCGACGACATGGTTTGACGCCTTTGTTCAGGCGCAAGATTCTGAAGCGGGAGGAATCACTCCGGCCCATGTAACCACTTCGATCAAGGATGTTTTCGATCTGCGCCAGGCCTACGTGCAGTTCCAGAACGGGGAGAATGGTTGGATTCGTTTTCGCCTCGGCAGGCAGGAATTGCGCTACGGCCAGGAACGCCTTGTCGGAGTCAGTGACTGGACGAATGCTCCTCGCGTATTCGACGCCTTTCGTCTCGTCCTCGGCACCGCTAAGAACCATGTCGATTTGTTCAGCGCCTCTGTGGTCAACAATAACCCCGTGGCGTTTGACAACCACGCAGGAGGAATGAACTTCCATGGGATGTACGGGTCGTTTTCCTCACTGGTGCCCAAGGCTCACGTGGAGCCTTATGTTTTTTGGAAAGCTCTCCCGCTCGTTAGGAGCGAAGAGGGCGAGCTTGGGAATGAGAATCTGTGGACTTACGGCTTTCGCTGGACCGGCGCATTGCCTTTGAACTTTGATTACACCGTTGAGACCGCGAAGCAAGGCGGTAACTTTTCGAATGACACGATTGCGGCCTGGGCCGGTTACGCAAACTTGGGATATTCGATTCCCAAATTGCGTTTCCAGCCGCGCTTCCAGATTCAATATGACTACTCTTCCGGCGACAATAAACTGAAGGACGGCAAGGTGGGAACCTTCGACCAACTTTATCCCAGCAACCACGACGTTTTTGGCTTGGTAGACTTGTTCGGCTGGCGAAATATCATTCAACAGCGAGCCGGGGTGGAATTGAAACCCGCGAACCACCTCAGTGTCCTTGCCGATTTCCGCGATCTCTATCTGGCCAATGGGAATGACGCTCTGTACAGTTCGACCGGCGCGGTGCTTGTAAAAACTCCCACGACCGGCGCGCTTCACCGGGATGTGGGCCTCGAACCGGACCTTTCGGCAAAGTTCGACGTTCAAAAGAACATCATCGTCGGAGCGGGATACGGCTATTTGTTCGCTGGCCGTTTTTTGACGGAGAACTCGGCCGGTGACCGCGCCTCCATCGTCTATACATTCGCGACCTATAAATTCTGAAGCGTGATCCGCGAAATGTATTTCTATAGCGCCTATTTATGCCGGATGAGTTTGCGAATCCGGCATAAATGGGAACCCTTATTCAGTAATCCCGTCTTGGCCGGAAGGAAAAAGCCACATGACGATAAGACGTGCCCGCTCAACCGGTCGATGCAACACCATCTGAGAAACGGGCCGGTTTCGAATTTCAGTCCGCTCATCGATCAGTTTCTGTCATAGTACCCGTAGCATTCTCTAGGGAGGCTAAGATGACTAGGATTACGTCCGGTACGACCCAGTCGACCCGGGTCGGCATGGAATATCACCAACAAACCCCGCCAGAGATCCAAGCGTGAAGGATATACATGATATTGAGCGAGATGAGGTTTCGTTCTTTGCCAAATACTACAAAGACGCGGGTTACAATCGAACCGGCTCGCGTTTGCGATTTATGCGTGAACTAAGTTCCCTGCGACGTCACCTGAAGGGACCGGCAGGAAACGTGCTGAGTATCGGCTGCGGGGATGGCGAATTCGAGTTCATGCTTTCGCCCTATGCGAATCGCATCACGGCCCTCGACCTTTCGCAGGAATCCATTGAGATTGCCAAATCGAGGGCCGCGGCGCATGGCGTGGCCAACGTGGATTTCCGCTGTCAATCGCTTCGGGATCTGCAGTGGGATCGTCCTTACGACACGGTCGTCTGCCTCGCCCTCTTGCATCATGTTTCACCCCAGGAATTGCCGGGCTTCCTTGCCGGGATTTATGGATCGCTCGTTCCCGGCGGCGTTTTCTACGCCGAGGACCCAAACGTTCACGGTCTGCTCAGAAAGATCGGACGCCTTGTATTACGCGAAACGTATCATCAGTATCATTCGCCCGACGAACGCGAGTTGGACCCTTCTGAAATCGAGGCGCTTTGCAGAAATGTGGGCTTTCGCGATGTGAAGATTGGCTACATTGACTTTACGCTTATACCTTCCGTTTACGTCGTGCCCCGAAAGCTCAACTGGCTCCACTATCCCTGCGTGTGGACCGATTGGCTTTGGTGCCACTCGCCCGCGGCACGCTTTGCGAGTGGCTTTACAACCTGCGCCTGGAAGTGATCCTTGACGCCAGGTCCGCTGCGTAGCGCAAGTGGAGACCTGGGAACAGGTGTTCTCGTCATATGGGAATCCCGCGACTTTCAGATGAAAGAAGGAAAAGTTATAAAAGTCATCGCGTGTTCGACACGCGAGGGGTTCGATGATCTTTGGACGCGAGTCTCGCCCGTTCCCTGACGTCAGCTTTCATTTGTGACGATACTGTGACGGGAAACGGGCAGTAAGCCAGATTCCGATAAGTTTTCTAGAACTTCATATTCAACTGCCTTGTAAAAAAGATTCGGCAATTAATCAAACTGTTCACTAGTGCACAGACGTCGTCCTCCAATGTGACTAAACTAGTGGACAGGTGTTATTTCGTCGGAGGTGCCATTTGGATAATAGGATTGATCAAGGAAAATTGTATATCGTGAAGAATTTCGTTCGGACAGGCG
>DATAPT010000191.1:0-8142 GCA_036265065.1 Candidatus Acidiferrales bacterium
CCGCGACTTTCCGAAGCTGGGCCAGGAAGCATAAAGTTCCCGGCATTGACGGATCAGCGCCGGCCGCGCCGACGAATAGTAAAGGCGACATTATTTTGTGGGCGGACACTTTTAACAATTATTTTCACCCGGATACGAGCCGCGCCGCGCTCGAAGTTCTGCAAACCGCCGGATTCAACGTGATGGTGCCGCAAATTCATTTGTGTTGCGGAAGACCTCTATACGATTTTGGGTTGCTGAACGAAGCCAAGGAATATCTCGAAAAAGTAATGACCGCGCTGACGAAGCAAATCGTGGCGGGGATTCCACTGGTGGTGCTGGAGCCAAGTTGCGCTTCCGTCTTCCGCGATGAGCTGCGTAATCTGTTTCCGCACGATGCGCGCGCCGCTAAACTGCGCCGCCAGACTTTTCTGCTCAGCGAATTTCTGGAGCGCTACGCTCCGGAATTTGCTCCACAGCTTTCCGCAAAAATTTTGTTGCACGGACATTGTCATCACAAGTCGATCATGGGGATCGGTGCGGAAGAGTCCGTGCTGAAGAAAACCGGAGCGGACCTGCAATCGATCGATTCGGGCTGCTGTGGAATGGCGGGCCCGTTTGGATTTGAAAAAGAAAAATATGAGGTGTCGCAAGCGGTGGGCGAGCGGGTTCTGTTGCCTGCCGTGAGGAATACACCCGAGAGCGCGCTCATCGTGTCGGACGGGTTCAGTTGCCGGGAGCAGATCCATCAGGCCACTGGACGACGCGCGCTGCATCTGGCGGAGGCCTTGCAACTCGGGTTGAAGAACAGGAAATAACAGGTGCGAAAAACGGGGACAGGTTGGAGGTCTCGCGTTATTGCAGCGGTCAGCTATAAATATTAGCGATGATAAATCGAGGGAGATGATAAATGAACATAGAGAAAGTTTTTCGCAGCAGAATTCTGCTGATCGCTGGCGTGGCAACCATCTTGATTGGGACCCGTCCAGCCAACGCTCAGGTTCCGAAGTATGAAATCGATCCCACGTGGCCGAAGCCGCTGCCGGGGTTGATGGTGACCGGGCGCGCAGGCGGGATTTGCGTCGACGCGCAGGACCATGTTTTCGAGGTGAACCGCGGCGATTTGCAGGACAAGGAAAAGCTGGTCGGCACGCCTGCGCCGCCGGTGCTCGAGTATGACTCCGAAGGAAATCTGGTGAACACGTTCGGAGATTTCAAGACCGCGCCATCGTCCATCCACGGCTGTATTCTGGATAAGGAAAACAATATTTACGTCGCGGGTAACGATGATGCCGTCGTGCAAAAATATACGCACGACGGAAGCAAAATGCTTTTGACGATTGGCACCAAGGGCGTGTTTGACAGCTCCACGGGCCTGATCACCGGCATCGCCATGAACCGCAGCAAAACACTGCTGAACAAGCCTGCGGACATCGCGGTCGATCCTTCGAATGGTGACATCTACATTGCAGATGGTTACGGCGATCACCGCATTGCAGTGTTCGACAAGGAAGGAAAATTCCTTCGCCAGTTCGGCGAGCAAGCCACGGCTGCGGAATCCACGGCGGGCGAGGGCGGCAAGTTCATGGGCGTTGTGCACTGCGTCGTGATGGACAATGCGGGCCTTGTCTATGTTTGCGACCGCCAGGGAAACCGCATTCAGGTGTTCGACAAGATGGGCAAATTCCAGAAGAACATCTGGATCAAGGGCTACGATGAAAAAACGCCGGACTCGTGGGGCACAGCGTGGTGGCTGCGTTTTTCGCGCGATCCAGAACAGAAATATATGATCGTGGCCGACGGCCGCAACGAACTCGTGCACATTCTCGATCACAAGACCGGGAATGAAATTACGAAGTTTGGCAGGCCCGGCCATCAACTCGGCGAATTCACGCATTGCCACACGCTGGATATCGACTCCAAGGGAAATATCTACGTCGCGGAAACCGATATCGGGCGGCGCGTGGATAAATTCAAGTTGGTGAAGTAGTTCTGTCAGCATAAAAAACGGGCGGCGTGAATTCCATCACGCCGCCACTTCTTTCCAGAAAGCATTCGATCCGTCGGAGGGTTAGAATGAAAAAGCTTCTTTCGATTTTCGCGTTTGCGATTTTGTTTCCAGTACAATCCCCCGCACAGGAAAAGGCGCCGCTTAAGTTGGTGCAGACAATTACTGCGCCGGCTGGGCGGAAATGGGATCACTTCGGAGTAGACCTCAAAGGGAACCGGCTTTTTGTCGCCTCGGAAGAAGAACCTGCCGTGGAAGTTTTTAATCTGAAGACGGGCGAACACATTCGCTCTCTGACTGATTTCAAGGAACCCCACAACGTTATCCCGTTTCCTGAACTGAAAAAAATCTACGTCGTGGACGGCGAGGCTTCCGAAATCAAGATCCTGGATTACGATTCCTATAAATTGATCGGGCAGACGGCATTGACGATTGACGCCGATCCTGTGGTGTACGACCCCGCCTCCAAATATCTCTACGTCGTGAATGGCGGGCGCGCAGCAAAAACGCCAACCTGCCTCGTCAGCATCGTGGACACCACAACCGGCAAAAAAATTGCAGATATGAAACTGGAAACGAACCGCCTGGAATCCATGGCTATCGAAAAATCGGGCCAGCGCCTGTTCGTGAATATGACGGGCATTAATTCCATCGGCGTGGTGGACCGCGAAAAGCGCGCCGTAGTGCAGACCTGGCCGATCACCGCCGGGAAAGACAACGTGCCGCTGCAATACGATGAAGCGACGCACCGTTTGTTTCTGGCGACACGAAAACCTTCCAAGCTTGTGGTGGTGAACGCGTACAACGGGAAAGAAGTCACTAGCCTGGACGTGGCCGATTATGTGGACGACCTTGCCTATGACGCGGCGCACCATCGCCTGTACATTCCGGGCGGAGGCGGGAATGGCGCTGTGTCCGTGGTCGAGCAACGCGGCGCGGATGATTATAAATTAATTGCAACCGTGCCGACGAAGCCCGGGGCAAAGACGGCTCGCTTCGTACCGGAGCTGAATAAATATTACGTGGGTGTTCCGGCGAAGGACGGCCAGCCAGCGGAAATTCTCGTGTATGACGTTGCTCCTTGAAGATGTTTTTTTGTGGCGCGGGCTATACAGGCAGCGGAAAAAGTACTTTCTGTCATCCCGAGCGAAGCGAGGGATCTGCTTTTCTTTTCGACTTCCAAGAAAAAGTAGATTCCTCGGGCAAACACCGCCCTTCGGAATGACAGTGTGTGAGTTTTCCGCAGCCTGTGAAGCCCGTGCCACGGTAGCAGCCTTTAAATTTTGCGATGAATTCAGATTGGGAGGAATCGATGCGAATGCACAACAAGAAATTGCTGACGGTGTGTGCTCTGTTATTTTTTGTGCTGAGCATGAAAACGGGAGCGCAAGAAAAATCTCCCATGAAACTTGTGGCGACCACTCCGCTGCCTGGTTTTACAGGCGATTTCGATCACTTTGCGATAGATCTGAAGGGCAAACGTCTCTTCCTCACGGCTGAGGACCATAAAACCGTGGAAGTGTTTGACCTGGACGGCAAGCGGATCAAGAGCATCGAAGGGTTCGGCCAGCCGCATGCGATTCACTTCATGCCGGACGTGAACAAATTCATCGTGACCGATGGCGACGGCTTCGGAGCGGTCGAGCTCGTCAGCGGAGTGGACTATAAAATTCTCAGCACCATCAAGCTGCCACCCGAGGTGGACGGTGCGATCTACAATCCTGTCGACAAATACTATTACGTCGAAAGCGGAAGCGAGGAGAAAGGCGCGACGACGCACAAGATCAACATCATCGACACCAAGGCGTTCAAGCTGGTGGGCGATTTCACGCTGCCGGGCACGCACTCGGAGGCCATGAGAATTACGAGCGACGGCAAAAAAATGTACGTGAACCTCTCCACTCCGAAAGAAGTGGGAGTGGTGGACTTGACTACACGCAAGCTGATTGCACGCTGGCCGATCACCGGCGCCGAAACGCCCAACTCGATGGCGCTCGACGAGCCGCATCACCGGCTCTTGATTGCCACGCGCAAGCCCCCGAAAATGTTTGTGTTCGATACTGATAGCGGGAAAATTGTGACCAGCGTGCCAATTTCATCGTTCAACGATGACATGTGGTTCGATGTCGCGCGCAAGCGGATTTATCTATCGGGTTCGGATACCACCACGGTTCTTTCGCAGAAAGACGCGGACCATTACGATTTGGTTGGCGAAGTGACCACCGGGTATCGCGCGAAAACTTCTCTCTACGTGCCGGAACTGAATCGTTTCTATGCCGCCATTTCGGGCAAGGGCAAAGATGGTGCGCAATTGGCGGTTGTGGTTTTTGATGTACTGCCGTGAACTAACCTTGATGGTGGTTTATGTGGCATAGGGCTTCAGCCTGTGCGGGTTTAGTCCTTGCATGGCCTAAAACCGCACAGGCTGAAGCCAATGCCACGTAAATCACAGAGCGGCGTGCCAGCCGCCGTCTACGAATAGAGTGTGGCCGCTGATGAAATCGGAGGCGGGGCTGGCCAGAAAAATTCCTGCGCCAACCATGTCGGAAGGCTGTGCGAATCTTCCCAGCTTGATGCGGCTAAGCAGCCTTTGCGCGCGTTCCTCATTTTCGCGGAACGAGCGCGCAGTATTTTCCGTTAGCGTGGAAGTGGGAGCGATGGCGTTGACGCGCACGCCGAGCGGAGCCCATTCCGTGGACAGCGCGGCCGTCATATACGAAATCCCTGCTTTGGCGACGCCGTAAACACTCTTGCCCATATCCGTGCTGACCGACCACGTCGAACTCAAATTAATAATTTTGCCGTAACCGCGTTCGATCATCAGCTTGCCCATGAACTGGGAGCAGAAAAATGTCCCCTTGGCCTGGACATCGAGGACGCGGTCCCAATCTTCTTCCGTTGTATTGAGCGCAGCCTTCGTAAATCCAAAGCCCGCGCAATTGACCAGCACGAGGGAGAGATCCCGGCCCCTTACGAGCCGGGATACTTCCTGTTCCATCGATTGAATGTCCTGCATTTTGGCAACGTCCGCGCGGATGATGTGGGCACGGCCTCCGGCGGCTTCCACCGAATGCTGTGCGGCCACAAGTTTTTCCTCCGTGCGGCTCACCAAAACCACTTCCGCCCCCGAGCGGGCGAAGGCCAGGGCGAATGTCCGCCCTATGCCATCGCTCGCGCCCGTGATGACGGCCAAACGGCCATCGAGGCGGAAGGAAGGTAGCTGGTCATCGTTTAGTTGACCGCCCGGTTCTCCGATGGAGTCGTGTGCCAAGCGGTTATCTCGTGCGTCCCGTTGTGACATCGAGAGGATGCACATCGTTCACGAGGCGTTCGTCGAACGGATAGGTGGTGTAGATGTCGACGCCGTCTTTGGTGACGATGTGATCGTTTTCGAGGCGAATGCCGCCAATCCCGGGCTTGCCCGCGTAGGGCTCGAGGTTAAATACCATTCCTTCCTTGAGCACAACCGGCGCATCTTTCGAAGCAGGGCTGAAGTAAGGCGCTTCCCACGGATTGACGCCTGCGCCATGGCCCAGACTGTCCAGCACGTATGGATCGGCCGCGGCAAAAACTTCTGCGTTGGTCGCTCCGGGACGCACTTTGCCTCCCGCGTTGAAGAGCGCGTTGTAGCACTTCTGGTGAAGATCACGCATTTCGGGTGTGGGCTTCACGGTGCCGCAAACCCAGGTGCGTGTCAGGTCGCCCCAATAGCCGTTGTAACCCGCGCCGACGTCCATGATGACGAGGTCGCCATTGCGGATGATGCGGTCAGAAGTGAATCGGCGATAGGGAGCGGTATAGGGGCCGGAGCAGATAATGTTGGTGCACTGCGTCCACTCACTGCCCATCGCGGTCATCTTTCCCCAGATGATGCTCAGGATTTCGCATTCCTTGATTCCGGGCCGCAGGGCTTCGATTCCCTCGTCCAGAGCTGCCTCGGTAATGGCGTTGGCCATCTTGAGGCAGAGAATTTCATCCTGAGTTTTAATTTCCTTGGCGCGCATGAGCACGCTCTGGTAGCCGTCATGGAACGTCGTCTTGGGGAACACATCTTTGATTGCCGCTTCCATGTTGATGTCCCAGATGTCGATGCCCACCCGCTTGCCTGCGAGAGAACCGATGAGGCCTTCCACTTGCTCGGCCCAGCGCTTCATGCCGATTTTTTCACGGAAATTGGCGCGGGGACGAATCTGGTCGGGAGAAAGCCACGGCATGCGCAGCTTGCAGTGCTCGAAGTCCATGGTCCAGAGAATGGGATCGTGATTTCGCGAGAGCACTGTAACGGCATTGCCCATGATGAAAGCGGGGCCGAGATGATGACGATATCCCGTCAGGTAACGGGCGTCTTCCGTTCGAAAAACAAATAAAGCATCCAAATCGGAATTGTTGAGGGCGTCCTTGGCGCGTTGCAAACGTTCCCGCAGCATGCGCTGCGGATCAAACCGTACTTCCCAATCTACTGGCATCATTCCTATATCAGACACAGAGTTTTCCTCCTCGAAAATAATGGCACGCTTCCGTTATCATTAGTATGAACTGAGTCGTGTCAAGTTGTTGGTTCAGAGCATCACAGGTTTAGTCGGTGAATTATTGCAAAGGAAATCAAAACCCGCAGGTACGACGCCCAAACGATCCAATTATAAATTAGCCGACCAAATCAGGGTGCTCCAATTAAATTATGGGGGAAAAGTTGAAAATCGTCATTACCGATTATCGTTTTTCAGATGTAGAGCAGGAAAGGCGCGCTGTGGAGGCCGCCGGAGGCACATTGGTTACGGGCCAAGCGACGACCGAAGAGCAGGTTGCCGGGCTATGCGAGGATGCGGATGGCATACTGACGGCGCGAGCGCCGATTGGGAAACGCGCCATTTCCGCGATGAAGCATTGCAAAATTATCGTTCGTTACGGGATCGGCGTTGATACGGTTGACGTTGCGGCGGCCACGGCTCACGGCATCATGGTGGCTAACGTTCCGGATTACTGCCTGGATGAGGTTTCGGATCACGCGCTCGCGCTTCTGATGATGCTTAGCCGGCAAATGCTTCCGGCCATTGCACTGGCGAAGGAAAATGTCTGGGCCGTGGGGAAAATGCCGCCGCTGCGGAGATTGCGCGGGCAGACGTGCGGCTTGATCGGCTGCGGCAGGATCGGCTCGCTGCTTGCCAGCAAAGTGCAGGCGCTGGGAATGAGCGTAATCATTCACGACCCCTTCCTGAGCGAACCGCGCGCGCGGGAAATGGGCGCGGAACTCGTCACTCTGGAAGCTCTACTGGCGCGCGCTGATTTTATTTCGTTGCACGCGCCGCTGAACGACGCCACGCATCACCTTCTCGGCGAGGCCGCCTTTGCCAAGATGAAGAAGACCGCATCGATTGTTAACACCGCGCGCGGCGGGCTGGTCGACGAAGCGGCGCTGATCGCCGCGCTCGATGCGGGGAAAATATTCGGCGCGGGATTCGACGTGGTGGAATCGGAGACGGAAGTTACGCCGCTGCGCACCGCGCTCGTGCACCATCCCAAAATCATTGTGACGGCGCATACGGCTTGGCTCAGCCAGCAAGCGCGCGCGTTGCTGCAGCTTCGCGCCATCGAGCAGGCGCTGGCATGCCTCAGGGGAGAAATTCCCTATGGGGTGATTAATCGCGAACTGGCGAAGTGAAATGAGAATTTAGTAGGACGAGCATTACAGGTTGCGGAAAAAGTTTTTATTCTGTCATTCCGAGCGGAGCGAGGAATCTCTCTTCGATTTTGCTATTAGTAACCAAAGAAAGAGGGATTCCTCGCTCCGCTCGGAATGACAGAGATGGTGCTTTATTCTGCAACCTGTTTAGCATGTCTTGTTGTTGACTTAGAAAAAATCAAAAGAAGACAGACTGAAGCTTGTCCTACTAGTTTGTAGGCGAAAATTTCATAACGCCATTTTGTCTGGGCGAAGGGTTAAGGCAAGAACCGCGGCGACTGCGGAGAGCAGCGAAATTTGCAGCTCGCCTGCGAGGGCCCATCCGCCACGGCTGGCGATTGCGCCCATTGCGTAGCCGGCAGCGGCTGCTGCGGCGTAGAAGCTGGTGACGAACATGCCCGAAGCGCGGCTGGAAAGACTGCTGCGCACAGCCTTCACGTGGTACCCGGCGAGATTTACGTAAATGGTGCCGCTG
>DATAPT010000192.1:0-6467 GCA_036265065.1 Candidatus Acidiferrales bacterium
AATGGTTTTGGAGTAGGACAGGCTTCAGCCTGTCTTGTTTTGACTTGTGCCGGTCTTGCAAAAATCAAAAGCAGACAGGCTGAAGCCTGTCCTACTTAAACTTAAATCAGTGCTCGCGCGAATTTCTAATTCGCTCAGCAAGCGCGCGCGCGCGGGAACGCGCAATTTCCACGAAATGTGAATCAGCGGCGATCTGATCGAGCACGGGCAAAAGACGCTCAGGCTCAGGCAGCAAGCGATGATCCATATCGTTTTCAAACTGCAACAACGCATCGTTCACGCCCAGGCGGTCAAATTGGGCGCGCCGCTGCAACAGCGTTAAATCCTGCTGCTGTTTGGCCAACCCTTCAAAAATTTGCATCAGCTGGGTGGCGGACGCATTCACCGTGTAGTTGAACGATGTCTCATGCACTTCCGCGCCGTTTTCGTAACGAAAAGTTTTTTGCCCCAGGTTGGCTATCTTTTTTTGAATGTCGAGATTTTGGCCTGCAAAGTACTTCAGGTCGGAGGCCAGCTCAAAAATCTTTTTCTGCACTTCCGGCCCTACCTCGAATGCCTGTGGATCGGCGTCCTCATCCAGCTGGCGAATATCAAAGGTGCATTTGCCCTGTTCGCTTATTTTTATTTCGATGAATTCGGGAGTGCTGCTTTTGAATACACGGCGATAAGTAATTGTCGCCCCTGCTGGATTCGCGCGCGCAGCGGGCGTGAGCATCCACACAGCCGCAAAAAGGGACAGCAGTCGACACAGGAAGGAGTTTCGGGTCATCTTGACTATCATCGTCACTATACGATGCGCGGGGTGGCGCCCCGGCTGTTTGCATCCCCCACCGATGCGGGCTCCGCGCGATTCGTAGCGGTTCGCGTGCTCCCTGTATTCAGTCGCGAGCGAAACCGTTCGGCTTGCACGTGGCACAGCGCGACGGCCAGAGCATCCGCGGCATCCGCGGGCTCGGGCGTTTCGCTCATGCCCAGCAGGGCTCGCACCATTTGCTGCATTTGTTCTTTAGCCGCATTGCCGTAACCCGCAACGGAGGCTTTGACTTCGCGCGGTGAATAGCTGCTGACAGGGATGCCGCCCTGGGCCGCGGCAAGCAAAACCACGCCGCGAACTTCGGCCAGCCTCAGTGCAGTTTTAATATTCAGAGCGGTGAAAACAGATTCGACTGCAACGCCATGCGGTTGAAATTCTTCGATCAGCGCGGCAAGCATGGCATGAATTTCGCGAAGGCGTTCCGGGAAATGTTCCGGTCCTTTGCGAGTGGCGCGCAAAGCGCCAAAACGTAACATGCGGCAGCGGCGGCCATCACTTTCAATTACCCCGTAACCCGTTGCACCCGCTGCAGCAGGATCGACGCCCAGCACACGGAAAAATTCTACGTTGGTTGGAGAAGTGATTGGCACGGCTTTGAGTTTACGGCGGCGAACCGCGTCCGGCCACATTTTTTTCGTGCAGACGTGGCATAGGCTTCAGCCTGTGCGGGTTTTGGCCTTGCAAGGACTAAAACCGCACAGGCTGAAGCCTATGCGACGAAAACCCTAAACTATTCAGCAGCCATGACGGCTTGCATTTCTTTTTCGTCGATGTCGAAGTTGGCGGAAACTTTCTGAACGTCGTCGTGCTCTTCGAGCGCTTCAACGAGCCGCAACATTTGCGCCGCCTGAGTGCCAGCCAACTTCACGTAATTCTGGGGCACCCAGCCAACTTCTGCGGATTCGGTCTTGATGCCGGCCTTGACCAAAGCTTCGCGGACCGGTTCGAAGCTTTCAGGCGGAGTCAGGACTTCCCACGCCTCACCATCGTCGCGAAGATCTTCAGCCCCGGCATCGAGAACGATGGACAACATTTTGTCCTCGTCGGCGTGTTCCTTCGAAACGACAATATCGCCCTTGCGGCTGAACATCCAGCCGACGGCTCCGTTTTCCGCCATGTTTCCGCCATTTTTGTTCATCATGTGGCGGAGTTCGCTGACCACGCGATTCCTGTTTGTGCTGACAACCTCGATAATCATGCCCACGCCGCCGGGGCCGTAGCCCTCGAACGTTACCTCTTCATACTGTTCGCCTTCGAGCGTCCCAGTGCCGCGCGCCAGAGCTCGCTCAATATTTTCGTTCGGCATGTTTTCATTTTTAGCGGCCAGAATGGCGGTACGCAGGCGCGGATTGGAGTCCGGATCGCCGCCGCCCACACGAGCGGCTATGGTGATTTCACGAATCACTTTGGTGAAGATACGGCCGCGCTTAGCGTCGGTGGCCGCCTTCTTATGCTTGATTGTTGCCCACTTAGAATGCCCAGACATGGTAATCGCCTCTTGGGAAATATGTTGGGGGACGAATCCCTGCTTATTTCCACGACAGTTTAGCATAGCATTTATCGAATCGGAACAAGGGCAAGAGATATTCGGGAAGAGTTCGGTTCCTGACTAAGGCGTCAGTCTACCGGCATTCGCGCGGTGCGAGTAGCTTTGCGAGATTCACTTTTGCACCGGATTAGCTTCAATCTTTGCTTCAGACGAACCAACGGATGGTTGCCCGGGCTCCATCGGCTGATTCATATAGACGGCTTTCCCTCCGGTATCGCCAAATTCCCAGACGGAATTTGTTTGGAGGCGATCGCGTACTTCCGCCAAATGCTCGTCGGGCACAACCAGGAACACGCGTGAAGGTCCTGCCCACAGCCTGGAAAAATCCTTATCGTCAAAGAATCTTTTGGGTGCATCCGGATATTTCGAGCCGTATTGCAAATTGCTTTCCACTGCGTCATAGAGCAATACATTTCGGTGGGAATAAAATGCGATTCCAGGAGCGACGCGAATATCGCCAAACAGCGCTATCTGATCTCCAGGTTGCAAAACTTTATTCAACTCAAGCGCGAGCGTTCGCGAAGAAAGCGTGGGGCTAAGGACACCATATGCGATGTTGGCGGCAATGAAAAAACCGACCATGCCGGCCGCCATGGCAAAATTCGGATACCAGGAAATTCCGCGCTCCCGCCAGATCCATGCCAGCACAAACGCGATGAGAATCGAAAGGGAGGAAACGATGAGGGGGATGCGCAGGTCGGCGACCGATTGTGGAGTCAGATCCAGCACATGCGCCATGCTGGTTACGTATTTTTCCGGACTGCGCAAGGACAAGTGGCTGGAAACATCTGTAGCCGCCTGGATTTTAAGTGAGCCGATGAGGAAATACCCCGCGACGGCAGCAAAAATTACAGCCAGGCCTGCGAGCAATCGCTGGATTGGCTTCAACCAGAATTGATCTGATTCTTCCGCCTGCGCAATTCCATACCCAAGCAATAAGGCAATCGCGGGCCACGCTCCGAAGCTGTAATACTCCATGCGCGATCCGCTTTCCAAAGTAAAAAATCCCAGAATCGTGGCGGTCCAGACAAAAAGCAATAATCGCGCCTGCCGTTTGGGAGTTTTGGCTTCACGCCAGGAACTTGGAAAAATAGGAGCATTCCGCAGCGCGAGCGGGAAAAAAAAGCTCCAGGGAAAAAGCCAGATCAGATGCAAACTCCACCAGATGCCTATTGGGACTGCGCCGTAATCGTGGGGAAGCCGCGTTCCGAGGGCGCGATTAATGTGCTCATTGATGAAGTAGGCCCAGAAGAATCCGGGTGTGCGCAATCCCGCCAGTATGTGCCACGGAGCCGCAACCGCCAGAAAAATTGCCGCGCTGGAAAAAAGGCGCAGTTCGCGCCAACGATGCCAGCCACCCGTCATGGTGATGTACGCGATGATGGCAACCGCGGGGAACAATACGCCAATGAGCGCGCGGGTCATAACCGCCACGCCGCAGAGAGCCGCGGCGCCCCAATATCCGATGCGAGAATCGAGGCAACCGGACCACGACCGGAGAAAAAGATAGAAAATTCCCTCGAACGCCAGCGCGTAGATAGCTTCCGGAATCATGATGCGCGTAAAAATGAACATGCCCGCGCTTGTGGCCACGGCTAACGCCGCATAAAGTCCCGCACGCTGGCCGAAAAATCTGCTGCCGAATTCAAACGTAAGCAACACCATGCCGATCATGGCGAGCGCCAGCGGCAAGCGCGTGGCAAATTCATTTTCACCAAACAATTTGTAGCCGGCGGCCACCAGCCAGTAATGCATGGGGGGGCGAATCAGGTAACGAATGCCATCCATGTAGGGAACCACAAAATCGTGCCGTTGCAACATTTCTTGCGAAACCATGGCATGAGCTGCGTCCACGTCATCGTCATCCAACGCGGGAGTTCCGGCGGTGCCCATATAAAGGCCACAGGAAAGAAGAAACAGAAAGACCAGTATCCACCGTGACCGTGCATGAAAACTTCGCATCAACTAATCCTCGGAAAATTTTAAAAAAACAAAGATGTAACTTCACGAGCATGCTGACCGGAGCAGGTGGCGCATGCGAGGTTTGCGTTTGCCTAACTTATTTGCAAATTGTGGGCAGTTTTCAGATCACGCCCATTTCGCGTGATAATTGCTCGGACTCCTGGATCAATGCCCCCAGGCTAACAGTAATTCCGTCGTTCCAGAAGGCTTCGTTTCGCGCATCGAGTCCAAAAGGCGCAAGCAATTCCACGACGTCCTTGGTCGACCCGGAGCGCAGTAAATCCAGATACAACGGCTCGAATTTTGCGCCGAGTTTTTCTTTTTGCGCGAAGAGACTTTGCGTAAGCAGTTCACCGAATGCGTAGCCATATACGTAAAAAGGACTATGGAAGTGCGGTATGTAGGCCCACAAGTGCTCGGAATTCTCGTACGTAAAAATATCTCCATCCTTGCCGTAAAGTTCCTGTGCCGTATTCAGCCAAATCGCGTCCAACTCTTCCACGGATCGCTTTTTCGGCTCGGACCACGTCGTATAGGTTTCATCCATGCCGTGCAAGCGGCGTTCAAAGTTTGAGAAGCCGATCTGCCGGACAACCGTGTTGATCGTGCTATCGATCTTGGCCATGATCAGCGCAAGCAGGGAACTCTTGTCTCCCGATTGTTTCAGGCGCTCTTTCAAAAAAGTGAACGTGGTCATTTCGCCGAACACGGAAGCGGTTTCGCAATAAGCGATGGGAGCGTGGAACATCAGCGGCCCTTGCGCTTCTCCGGCGAGGATGCCGTGCACGCCGTGCCCAAGTTCATGCGCGAGCGTCATGACGTCGCGGTTCGAGCCCAAATAATTCAACAGCGTAAATGAAACCGCTTTTCCGCCGGGCAGAACATGCGAGGAATTAAAGGCGCCGCCGCGCTTTTCTTTCACCACGGGCACGTCAATGCGACGTTCGGCAAAAAACGTTTTCACGAGCGCTGTCAAAGTCGGGCTGAAACTTTCGTAGGATTGTTTAACGATTCCAGCGGCTTCATCAAAGGGGATTTTCGTTGTGTCCGCAAACGGCATGGGTGCGTTGCGGTCGCTCCATCGCATCACGGTCAATCCCAGATGGCGCGCCTTTAATTTGTAGTAGCGCCTGGTCAAAAGGCCGCCAAGGTTCGTTACCGCATTATGCAGAACGTTGACCACGGAGTCCGGGATGCGGTTGGATTTATTGCGCCCATCCATGGGATGCGCATATCCGCGCTCTTTATCTTCCACTGCCTTTAGTCCTGCAACCATGTACAGCGTCTGCGCGGAGTATTTCGCAAACGGGCCGGCCAGACCGCTATTCACGCATCGCAGGGCTTCGGCGCGTTCGTTCGAGTCTTTCGATTCAGCGATCAGATGCATCATTTCCGTCAGGTTCTTCGTTCCGCCTTCAAATTCAAAATTCAGATCGGCTTCCACCTCATCGAAAAAATTGCTCCAGGAACTGGAATTGAATGGCGAGCGTTTGACCAGGGCGGACTCAACCGGCTCGCTCAAAAAGTGCGGCTTGAAAGTGCGGATATGCTCAATCCACGGGCGATGCTTGGACACGACAGGGTCGCCGGCATAAGATTTATTCAGCGTTTCGTCGCTCAGCTGCACGAGTTCCAATTCAAAAAACGTGAGGTGCTCTCCCTGAATCGAGCTCATTTCGCGCTCAAATGATGCATGTTTGGCCTTGATCGCCGCATTCGCCAGGTCCGTGCTCTCTCTCAGGAAGAGATATGAATTGATTTTGCCGCTGAGCATTTCAATTTCCGCGTAGTCCCGGACCGCCGCTCCCAGTTGCTCCGAAAGTTTCCCTTTGTAAGTGTCGGAGAAATGTTTCGCCATGCCTTTCAGTTCCAGCAAATCCGCATCCAGGCGCGGATCTGCAATATCCGTATATAGAATGCTTAAATCCCAGCGAATATCATTCGCGCTTTCCACGGTGTTTTCCATAATGACCCGGATCTCCTGAGCTCAGTTGCAATTTGAAACTGTTTTGATTATTTCCATTCGTACTGCGTTCAATCGCCTTTACAAGCCTTCCTTCACTCCGCTATTGTAGCTTGGCGTCCTCGTTCATTTCTTTCCTACTCTGCATAAAGTACAGGATAGTGGCCGGAAGTACAGCT
>DATAPT010000193.1:0-2329 GCA_036265065.1 Candidatus Acidiferrales bacterium
ACGGAATTTATGTTTTCGTAAATCGCCGGCTTGTGCGCGACCGGCTAATCCTGCATGCGATTCACGAAGCTTACCGCAATATTTTGCCTGCCGGTGTTTTCCCCGCGACGCTGTTATTTCTGGATATGCCGTACGACGAAGTCGATGTGAACGTACACCCTGCGAAGATTGAGGTGCGCTTTCGTCGCCCCCAGTTTGTTCACGATTTTGCCCGCGACACCATCAGGCAGACATTGACAGGTTCACGCGCGATCGCCAGCTTCGCTACTGCGGCGGGAGGTGGCCCGCAGCCAATGCGAACGCCAGGAGCGGGCGTGGGAATCTCCATGGCGGCGACCACTGCGGAGTTTTCTACACGAGAGCAGGGAATTGGCGGCGCTGGAGCTTCGGGCATTCCGCGCGCCATCATACCGGCGTCGGAAGACTTCGGCATGGGCTCCGGTGTGGGCTCGGACGGCGGTTTCGATTTGAGTTCCGCGCCGCTCAGACCGATTGAACAGAGACTGGCATTCGGGCAAGGGGGTTTCTCGACGGATCCAGGGTTGGCGCGAGGATCGACAGTCGGAAATTGGGCAGGGAACCTCGCGGGCCCGAACGGCGATGCTCCCGCCAGCCTGCCGCGCCCCGATCAGATTTCCGATTTGAAACCGCTCGGCCAGGTAAGTTCCAGTTTTATCGTGGCCGTAAATGGTGGCGGCCTGTGGCTCGTCGATCAGCACGTGGCGCACGAGCGCGTGCTCTTCGAGCAACACTTATCGGCGCGCCGCGCGGGAAAAATCGAAGCGCAACGCATGCTTATGCCCATGGTCATCGAACTGGCCCCGCGACAAATTGTCATCTATGAAAAAATCGCGGAAGAACTGGCCGCCAACGGGTTTGAAATGGAACCCATGGGCCCAAGAAGCGTGGCTATCCAGGCGGTTCCTGCCGGGATCGTAGCCAGTGATGCCGAAAAACTTCTCACCGAAATTCTAGATGGAATTGAGCGGGAAAACGCAGCCATTTCGATTGAAACGCTGCAGGCCAAGATCGCAGCTTCCACGGCCTGCCATGCGGCCATCAAGGTAAACATGCCGTTGGATCAAACGAAAATGGAATGGTTGCTGGCGGAGCTTGCGAAAACAGATTGTCCAATGAGCTGTCCGCACGGACGCCCGGTGGTGCTGCGATACTCGGTTAGAGAAATCGAGCGCGCGTTTCAAAGAATATAGATGCCTGCCGCAAACAAATTTTCAGCTGCCATGTACTGCGCATAAACTAATTGATCAGGCGAGGTGAACTCGAAGAATGACCGACACGCGGAAGACAGCCGTGATTTTTGGAGTGGCCAACAAGCGCAGTATTGCGTGGGCCATCGCCCAGAAACTGCAGCAGGCCGGATGGCGCCTGGCTATCACCTACCAAAATGAGCGTCTCGCGCAGGAAGCCAAGGGCCTGATCGACGAACTACCTGGAGCTGCGGGATTCATGTGCGACGTCGCGCACGACGAACAGATTGCGAAGCTCTTTGAAGAATTGAAACACAAATACGGGACGCTTCAGGGTGTCGTGCATAGCGTGGCCTTTGCTCCTGCCGCGGAACTCAGCGGCCAATTCCTGAATACCACCCGCGAGGGATTTCGCATCGCACATGACGTCAGCGTCTACTCGCTGATCGCCGTAGCGCGTGCGGCGGCACCCTTGATGACACAAGGGGGCGCAATCGTAACTATGACCTATTACGGTGCGGAAAAAGTGGTGCCCAAATACAACGTAATGGGCGTCGCTAAAGCTGCGCTGGAGGCTAGCGTGCGCTATCTCGCAAGTGACCTGGGAGCGCAAAACATTCGCGTTAATGCCATTTCCGCGGGGCCTATAAAGACGCTCGCGGCGCGCGGAATTTCGGGTTTGGGTGAGATGTTGAAGTCGCACGCCGAGCGAGCGCCCTTGAAACGCAATGTTGATCCCGGGGAAGTCGGAGCGACAGCCGCGTTTTTATTATCCGAAGCTGGCTCTGGAATTACTGGCGAGACAATTTACGTCGATTGCGGTTATAACATCATGGGATTTTGAACACTTCATTCCTGACTGTGAGCTCGACACACGAATGTTCCTGATCATTGGCGCTCATCTGAAACGCTGCATCGCGGTGCGTGCGTTTCCCACTACATGCAAAAACTAACCATTGCCATTGATGGCCCTGCGGGCTCCGGCAAAAGCAGCTTGGCGCGCCGCGTGGCCGGCATGCTGGGCTATTTATATATGGACAGTGGCGCGATGTATCGCGCAGTGGCGTTGAAAGCGCTGCGTCGGAGAGTGCTGCTTAACGATGAACAGGTACTGACCGCAA
>DATAPT010000194.1:0-5206 GCA_036265065.1 Candidatus Acidiferrales bacterium
TCCTATATTTAAATCGAAGAGAGATTCTTCGCTTCGCTCAGAATGACAGAACAAGGCCTTTTTTCCGCAGCCTGTGATGCCTCTGCTACTGTCTCCCCACTTGGAACTTCTTCCCTGGTAAGAAAAAAGACCGCTCATTGCCTGTGGTATAAATATATTGAGGCGCATACGAGGCCCGGCTTTCTGAGGACCTGTGGATTTTTCTTTCAGCGACGAACAAAAGCAACTCCGCCAGACTGTCCGCGAATTTGCTCAAGCGGAAATCGCCCCGCACGTGATGGAGTGGGACGAAGCCTCTCAATTTCCTTCTGAATTAATTCCAAAACTCGCCGAAATGGGCTTGATGGGCGTAATTTTCCCTGAAGAGTACGGCGGCGCGGGCCTTGGGTACGTTGAATATGCGACGGTGATCGAGGAGCTTGCTCGCGTCGACGGGTCCGTCGGATTGATCGTTGCCGCGCACAATTCGCTGTGCACCAACCACATTTTTAAATTCGGGACGCACGAACAGCGCACTAAATATGTGACGCCCTTGGCGCAAGGAAAAAAGCTTGGCTGCTGGTCGCTGACCGAGCCGCAAGCGGGCTCGGACGCGGGCGGCGCGCGCACAACTGCCACACACAAGGACGGTGGCTGGGTTCTCAACGGGTCAAAAACGTTTATTACCAACGGCCATTACGCGGACATCTGCGTGGCCATGGCCGTGACGGACAAACCGCGCGGAACAAAAGGCATCTCCGCGTTGATCGTGGAAAAAGGCAATCCCGGATTTAAGGCCGGGAAAAAAGAAAACAAGCTGGGCATGCGGGCGAGCGACACCTCCGAAATTATTTTCAGCGAATGTTTTGTGCCGGACGCGAATTTGCTGGGCAAGGAAGGCCTCGGCTTCGTCAATACTTTGCAAGTGCTCGATGGAGGCCGCATTTCGATTGCCGCGCTGGCGCTGGGCATGGCTCAGGGCGCGTACGAAGCGGCGGTCGGCTACGCGAAACAAAGAAAGCAATTTGGAAAAGCCATCAGCGAGTTTCAAGCTATCCAATTCAAGCTGGCTGACATGGCTACTGAAATTGACGCCGCGAGATGGCTCGTGTACCGCGCCGCTTGGCTTGCCGATCAGAAGGGCCCGCGCTTCACTAAAGAATCCAGCATGGCAAAGCTATATGCCAGCGAAGTGGGTGTCCGCGTGGCGAATGAGGCTGTGCAGATTTTTGGCGGGTACGGGTTCGTGAAGGATTATCCAGTCGAAAAATTTTACCGGGACTCCAAACTTTGCACCATTGGCGAAGGCACGAGCGAAATTCAGCGCATGGTGATTGCGCGGCAAATTCTGGATGCGCGCTGATCTGGTTCGCGCGAGGTTCTGTTTTCGTGTGCGGGCTTCAGTTTGGTTGTGTTAACTTCGTTGTTTCATTCTTTCGGGATTTTTTTCAATGAATACATTGAATTTGCCTGGTGGGCTACGGTGTCGTAGCGCCGGCGTCTCGCCGGCGGTTTTAGGATTGTGACTAGGATTGGTAAACCCACCGGCGAGACGCCGGCGCTACAAAACCATGTCTTCACCCATTGAAACTTGGGCCGAACAAATTCACGCCGGGGACGTGCGCGCTGTTTCGCGCGCGATTACCGCGATTGAGGACCACGACCCGCGCGCCGAGGAACTTTTGCAGCGGATTTTTCCGGCCACGGGGAAATCGTTTGTGATCGGAATTACCGGGGCCCCTGGGACAGGGAAGAGCACGCTGGTCGATCGGCTGGCCGCGCGTTATCGAATTCAGGAGAATCACGTAGGCATTATTGCCGTCGACCCGACAAGCCCCTACACGGGCGGCGCAATTCTTGGGGATCGCATTCGCATGCAGGGGCATGCGAGCGATCCCGGAATTTTTATTCGTTCGATGGCGACCCGCGGATTTCTGGGCGGACTCGCGCGAACCACTGGCGATGTGGCTCTCGTTCTGGATGCCGCGGGAAAACAATTTGTGCTGATCGAAACCGTGGGCGTGGGGCAGGACGAAGTGGACATTGTGCGCCTGGCAGACTGCACGCTCGTGCTGCTCGTTCCCGGCATGGGTGACGACGTGCAAAATATGAAGGCCGGACTGATGGAGATTGCGGATATTTTTGTGCTGAATAAATCGGATCGCGATGGCGTGGAACGGTTGGAGGCCGAACTTGAGGCGATGCTCCATTTGGCTCCGGAGCGCAATGGCTGGAAGCCGATGATCGTTCGCACGGTGGCCACTGAAAATCAGGGCGTGGATGAGCTTGCTCAAGCGATTGCGAAATATCGGGAATTTTCTGGCGGTATCAAGGAACGGCAAGAACGGAAAATCGAACATTGGAAATCGAGACTACTCTCGCTGGCCGGAGAAACTTTTCTCAGACGCGCCCTTCAAGGCGAAAATGGTGAAGTTGAGCTCGATAAATTGGCGCGCGAAGTTGCAAGCCGCAGCAAAGACCCTTATGCAGCCGTTCGTGAATTGCTGGCACGCGCGGACGGCGCACGGAGCAGAGCATGAAACTGGGTGACCTAGAATTTTGGCTGATCACGGATGGCACTTTCCGGCTGGATGGCGGCGCGATGTTTGGCGTGATTCCCAAGCCAATGTGGGAGATAGTTGCGCCAGCCGATTCGCGCAATCGAATCCTGATGGCGATGAATTCGCTGCTGATTCGCGCGGCGGGCAAAAATATTTTGATCGAGACGGGAGCGGGAGATAAGTGGGACGCCAAGCGTTCCGACATTTATTCGTTCGACGGACCGCCGCGCCTGCCTGAAAAACTCGTGACGCACGGTGTTCCGCCGGAAAAAATCGACATCATCATCAATACGCATCTGCATTTCGATCATTGCGGGTGGAATACGCGCATCATCAACGGCGAAGCGATTCCTGTGTTTCCGAACGCGCGCTATTATGTTCAGCGCGGAGAATTTGAGCACGCGAAAAATCCCACGGATCGCGACCGCGCGAGCTATTTTGTGGAAAACTTCATGCCCATGGAAAAATCGGGACAGTGGAATTTGCTGGAGAACGATGTGGAAATTGTTCCGGGTGTCGAACTGATTCGCGCGCCGGGCCATAACGCGGACATGATGTGCGTGCGGCTGACGGGCGGCGGGAAAACAGTGTTCTTCACCGCGGACCTCGTTCCCACCGCAGCCCACGTGCCTTATCCGTGGATCATGGGGTACGATCTTTATCCGCTGACGACGCTGGAAAATAAGAAGAAATGGATTTCGCAGGCCGTGCGCGAGGAATGGCTCGTGATTTTTGGGCACGAGGCAAGAACGCCTGCGGGGTACTTGCGCGAACGCCAGGGAAAATTCGATCTTGAACCCGTGATGATCGACGTCTAAATTCTTTTCTACACTTTACGAGAGGTCATGGGAATGGCTAAGAAGTCTCAAGCAGCAAAGCGAAAAAGCGCGAGTGCGGAACCGGTAAGGATCGGCATCATTGGCGGCAGCGGTTTATATAATATGCCGGGGCTGGAAAAGCCGCGCGAAGTGCGCGTCAAAACGCCGTTTGGAGATCCGTCGGATGCGCTCGTCGTTGGCACGCTCGAAGGAAAGCGAGTTGCATTCCTGTCACGGCACGCGCGCGGACATCGACTCACTCCCACGGAAATCAATTACCGCGCCAACATTCACGCGATGAAACAGCTGGGCGCGGAGCGAATTATTTCGGTGAGCGCCGTCGGTTCGTTGCAGGAAGAATTAAAGCCCCTGGATTTTCTGATCCCCGATCAATTCTTCGATCGTACTCGGCACCGCGTTTCCACTTATTTTGGCGATGGAGTCGTCGCGCACGTGGGATTCGGCAACCCGGTCTGTGCGCAGCTGGCGGAAACACTTGGCTCGGCGTGCGATGCGGCAAAAGTGCGCGTGCACCGCGGCGGGACGTACATCTGCATGGAAGGGCCGCAATTTTCCACGCTGGCCGAATCGAACGTGTATCGCCAATTGAATTTTCAAGTGATTGGCATGACGAATCTGACGGAAGCCAAGCTGGCCCGAGAAGCCGAGATTTGCTACTCCACGGTGGCCATGATCACGGACTACGACTGCTGGCACCAGGGCCACGCCTCGGTCACGCTCGAGGAAATTCTGTCCAATCTAAACAAGAACGCTAAAAACGCGCAGAACGTGATTCGCGAAGCTGTGCGCCACATACCCGCTGAGCGCAGCTGCAAGTGCGGGCGCGCGCTGGCGCATGCGATTGTTACCGATCCTGCCATGATTCCCGCTGCGGCGCGCAAGCGCTTGAGCGTGATCGCTGGAAAATATCTCACTCCTGGAGCCCGCTGAAAATGTCCCTACTCGTCGTTGGATCGGTTGCGTTCGATGCCGTGGAAACTCCGCACGGCAAGGTGGACCGCATGCTCGGCGGCGCGGCCACTTATTTTTCCGTCGCCGCCAGTTATTTCACGCATGTCAATCTGGTGGGCATCGTAGGAACGGATTTTACGAAAAAAGACGAATCGATTTTTAAAGGCCGCCGCGTCGATACGCAAGGTCTCGAACGCGCTGACGGAAAAACATTTTTCTGGGCGGGGAAGTACAGTGAGAACATGAACGAGCGCACGACCCTCGCGACGGATCTGAACGTTTTCGCCGATTTCAATCCGCGCCTGCCCGAGGCGTACCTTTCCTCGACGCATATTTTTTTGGCGAATATCGACCCCACGCTGCAGGCGTCCGTGCTGCATCAGGTTAGCCGCAGGCCGCGCGTGGTGGCGCTTGACACCATGAATTACTGGATTGAACGCACGCCCAAGGAATTGCGCGAAACACTGAAGCACACTGACATTCTGGTGATCAACGATTCGGAGACAAGACAGCTCTCGAACGAGCACAATTTATTGCTCGCGGCGCGGCATATTTTTAAGCTCGGGCCAAAAGCGCTGGTCATCAAGCGCGGGGAATACGGCGCGATGCTGGTGCACCAGAATCGAACTTTTAACGTACCTGCATTTCCGCTGGAAGTCGTACATGATCCGACGGGGGCGGGGGATTCCTTTGCCGGCGGTTTCATGGGCTATCTCGCTACCGCAAAAAAAGTGGATGATGCGGCGCTGCGGCGCGCCATGGTCTACGGCTCCGTGATGGGCAGCTTTGCGGTGGAAAAATTTGGATTGGACCGGCTGCGCGCTTTGAAGAAGTCGGAGATCAGCGCGCGGGCGCGGCATTTTCACAAGATGACGC
>DATAPT010000195.1:0-3388 GCA_036265065.1 Candidatus Acidiferrales bacterium
GCCACGAGCGTCTGCAAGCGGTCCGCCGGAGTTGCCGGGAGCCAGGCGTACATTTGCCTGCACCCAAGATTGCGCTCCGAGCCCGCGGATTGGGCCGACCGCGTGAATCACTCCGGTAGTGAGGGCGCCCACGAAGCCCAAGGGATTGCCAATGGCAATAGCGAGTTCGCCAGCGCGCACTTCCGAGGAGTCAGCGACGATAACGGATGGAAGATCCGTGGCCTCGGCGTGGAGAACGGCGAGGTCCCGCTGAGTGTCGCGGGATGCGACCGTGGCCTCAAACTCCCGTCCGTCCCAAAGTTGAACCCTGTGCCGCGTGCCACGGGCTACGTGAGCGTTTGTGATGATTTTGCCGTCACTCGACCAGATCACTCCGGAGCCGCTGCCGCGTGTCCCTGCGTGAATGAGAACGGTCGAGCGCCGAATTTTCTCTGCGATTTCGCCGAATCCAGTGACAGCCATTATTCGCCTCCGTGGGGGCGTTCCATGACCATGATTTGGCTTTCCTGCAGTGAACCGCCGCGAACGAATTTCAGCGGGAGCGATTTGCCGATCGTATCTCCAGCCAGGACAGACTGTACATCCTCCAATCGAGTCACTGGGTGGTCCCCGAGTGAAACAAAGATGTCCCCAATTACAACGCCAGCTTTATCCGCGGGTCCACCGGGGTGTACTTCCAGAACAATGGTTGCAGTCTTCTCATCTCGCTGCAATTTCTTTCGAAGGGAATCGGGCAGGGGCAAAACCTGCAAGCCAACACCCAGATATCCATGTGGTATGCGCCCATTGCTCAGAAGCGTGTCTGTAATCCTGTTGATGGCCGAAGCTGGGATTGCAATCGCGCCGAAGCGTGCGAAGCGCGGCGTTGCAATGCCTACGATGCCATGGTCTGCGTTGACGACCGCGCCGCCTACAGCGGTCGGTTGCAGCCCGACGTCCAATCGGATGTAGGGATTGATCTCCCCACGAGTCCAGGTGGGGCGGTTCTGGGTAACAAGACTGACTACCCCCAGTGCGGCGACCGGGCCGCTTGCGCGGGTGCGGCCCACGACGAGTGCCAGGTTGCCCGGTTTTAGATTGGCTGCATCGGCGAAGGTTGGCGCTGCATTGACCGCCTCGGCACACTTCAGAACGGCGATGTCGGTTGAAGGATCGCGTCCTGCGAGAATTGCTGACACGACGCGGCCGTCCGGCAGCGTCACCTGAATATCTTCATCTCGGCGCAACGCATGTTCGGACGTCACGATTACTCCGGGCCGCCACACAACTCCGCTAGACGAGCCGCGCGCTTCCGTGTGGACGGCGACCACGCTTCCGGCGGCGCGATTCGTACTTTGCGCCAGCGCATTTGAGAGTTCTATAAGTTCTTTAGACATTGTCTATCCTCCTACAAGAGGATCCCATAAACGTATCTGTGTTTACATCCGCCGATCGGCTAGGTTCGAACCTGGAAGATTGAGCAGGTCTTTGCAACTCCCGCTAGTCTGGGAAAAGGCGGGTAATGCGATTTTTATTATTTTGGTGGCGGACAGCATTCCCCAAATACTTTTTATTGCGAATTTCCGTCCATAAGCAACTTCGGCGGGAGGTGATGTGAGTGTTTTAATTTTAAAATATTCAGCCAATCCCATCGAGAACTGTTTTCGTGATGAATCGGGCCGAGCTATCTCTTAAGTTCACCGGCCTGCGCGGCAAACTGACTCAGGTTCCGCATGATCTGATCGCGATGTCCGCGAAGATGGGAAACGATAAGATGGTCTAGCACGAATGACATTGGCTTGACTCCCCAGCGTGGATTCCTGCTGGGTGATTCGATCTGCAAATCTTTTTCCCGTAACGTGCGCAGAGCCGACACGACGGCGTTCGCCGCTTGGCCGAATCCAGCGATCACGTCGCGTGTGCTGCGTTGCGAAGCTGCAGCGACTGCCGCAAGACGGGCCTCGTCATGGTGGTTGCGGCCCCACTGCGTGCCAGGATTTGCAATCACGCGCTGAATCTCACCTGCCCAGTAAGGCGCGGCCTCTTCCACGTGACCGAGGATTTCCGCGATCGACCAGATGTTCTCGGCGGGTTTCCAGCGAAATACATCCTCCGGCAATTCCGTTACGGTTTGCGAAACTTCCCCGGCCAATGCCTGAATGGATAGGATGGATTCCTCGAGCAGGGGCGCGTGGCGCTTCACTTCAGACATTGCCCGGAGCTCCCGCATCGAACACGTTGGTCACCTTCTGATATCCGTTGTCGGCTGTGAGAGCTTCTTCCCGATATTTGCCGAGCGCTTTCATGACAGGCGTGTCATGAATCGAAAAGAGAATTGCTCTTTCTGTGGAAGAAGCATTGATATGTTCATGGTAAGCCCAGCTGGGAATGGCGAAAATGTCGCCCTCTTCCCAATCGAAACGAACTCCCCCGATCACGGTTGCGCCGCGTCCTTCAAACACGTGGTAAACGGAACTGTTCACCTGGCGATGCGCCTTTGTATGCATCCCCGGCCGAAGTAGCTGAATCCACGCTGCGATCGTGTCCATCACCGATCGCCCGGTGTGCGGATTGGTGTATTCGAGGGCCACGTCATCGAACGGGCTCGAATCGACCTTAGCCAGATTGGTCAGCGCTCGTTCTGTCGCGGCCCACTTGTACGCGGAAATGGGCGAATACTTCTGTACCGGCTCCTCCCAGGCGGGTCGGAGCGAACCGGCGCCATATTTCAGGACGGAACCTTCGAGGGTTGCGGTGACGTCCTGACGATCCTTAGAGGCTTCCTCGAAAAAAGTGGCGTTCAAATAGTTGTTGAGCGGGATGTCCAGACCATCCATCCAGACAGCAGGCTCATCGTTCTCGCTTCCGTGATCGTGCCAGGCCATGGGCGGATTGATCGCGAAATCCCCGCGTTCGAGTTCGATCTTATCGCCTTGCACCGTGCTGTAGGCCTTGCCCTTGATCATGAAGCGCACGGCCTGGGCGCTGTGTCGATGGGCCGGCTCGATTTCGCGGCCGTTTAACCACTGGATGGCGGCCCAAAGCGTTGGCGTGGCGTACGGCTGGCCATTCAAGCCCGGATTGCTCAATCCGAGTGCTCGCCGGTCCCCACCGCGCTCGATCGTCACCAGATCTCCGGCCCGGCTTGCCAGACCGTAGATTTGCGACCACTTCCAAAGCCAAGGCACGGCATGCGGCGCAGGGCTGCGCGGAAGGATTCGCGCCTCATCGGTCCAGAGCGGCTTGATGTGCGCGCTCTCCATCTCCTGATACATCCTGTCGAATTCCAATTCGGCCGCAGTACCGTTCGTCAGATTTTCCGTTTTCGGATGCATTTCGGCCCGCTCCTTGTCACACGGCTAATTTATGAATTTTATATCAGATTTCCGCCACCTGGTGTTGAACGCGA
>DATAPT010000196.1:0-5057 GCA_036265065.1 Candidatus Acidiferrales bacterium
CATTAACTTGTCGCCATTCGGCTGGAACTCGAGCAGACGCAGCGGAATCTGAATGGCTCCGGGATTCGTGGTGGGTTCGTACACGGTTACATCGACGGTAGCCGTGCCCGGTGTCAGCGGCTGGTGAAAGAAAACGCCGCGATACACAGCGCGAATCAGCATCGGTCCCTGGCCGATTCCGGGATTGTCAATCTGGTAGTGCCCCGTCGCATCGGTCTTCGTGCTGGCCACAACCGACATGCCGCCTTGCAGCTGGATCAGCAAAACATCCACACCGGCAGCTGGCTTATTGCCGTTCGTCCCGTTGTGGATGGTGCCGGAAACCGTTCCGGCATGCGCGGCGGTGGACGCGAGCAAAAGGAGAGCGAGAACAGGAAGCAGGCGCAGTCGAATTGAAGTCTGGCTTAAGTTCATTCGCAAAATACGTCCTCTTTATTTCAAAATGGTTTGGCTCTTCTTTTCACATGCAATTTCCGCGGGGCTGAACCTTTTCGGCCAAAAACCCGCAGACTGAACAGGCTGCGGAAAAACCCAATACTTTGTCATTCTGAGCGAAGCGAAGAATCTCTCCTTGATTCTTTTCCTATGCTTAAATCGAAGAGAGATTCTTCGCTTCGCTCAGAATGACAGAACAAGGCCTTTTTTTTCCGCAACCTGTGAAGCCCGCGACACTTGGTTCCACTTGAATCGGATGATTTACTGTCTGGGATTTGCGGCGTTGGCCGGATCGCGGCGCGGAATCGGCGCCTGATTTCCGGTGACGCGTTCAATTTCCAGAAGCACCTGCGCGGCCTCGGTTTCGAGCGAGTCCCGCATCTGTTCGTAATCCTGTTCCGCGTACTTGCCCGCGCGGTTTTCAAATTTCAGGTCGCGCAAGTTATCGTAAATCGAGTCCCGGCGTTCCATCAATTGATCGAGCTGCGAGCGATGAGGCGCGGAGTCTCCCGGATCCGGTTCAATCCAAAACACAAAAATAACCGCGGCGAGCGTCAGCGCGACGCACGCCGAAAGCATGATCGTGTCCGGAAATTGTGTCGCCAGTAGCGTAGCCATCATTATTTTTAATCTCTACTCCTCAGTCTCGCGGTCGGCTTGCTGCCTTGCGCGTTCGATTTGAACGTCGCGTAGTTCAGAGGCTGAAGTCGGCGCAATGGGTGGAGCATTGGCCACGGTTGCGAGGCGCGCCACGTCGCGCTGCCGCCACAATCGAATCAAGGTCACCACAATCCCCAGTCCGATGGCAAACGCCACGCCCGGGATGTACCACGCAATACTATTGAATCCCTTGGTGGGTGGCGCGCTCAGAACTTTTTCGCCGTACTCCTGCACAAAATCCTGAACGATCAGGTCATCAGATTCGCCCTTGGCGACATGCGCATCGAGCTCTTTGATCATGGGGCCGGACGACGGGCAATTAATGTGATTGCACTGCGTGAGGATTTGCCCGCAGCCGCACATGCACATTAACTTTGTGCCTAAGGATTTTCCGCGATCGGTTTTTTGCGCCGATACGTGCAACGGCACAAGCGCAGTGGCGACTGCCACAAACGCGGCGCAAACAAATGCTAACTGGCGGCGGCTAGTCATGATCGCTTGGCAACTTTGACCGCGGCGTGTTCAATATTTGCGCGGGTTGCGTCCCTCCCGGATAGGACACAGACTGCCCCGCCGTGGCGGTAGACAAAACCATGACCGCTTGCCTGTTCGGAACGAGAGCAAGGATAGTCCCTAGCACGACGACGCAGCCGCCGAGCCAAATCCATTTTACAAGCGGGTTCAGGTAGGCGTGAATCACGGGAAGATTAGTGTCCGGATTCGTTCCGGCATACACAACATAGAGGTCTTCGCGGAGGGTGGATGCAATCGCCACCATGGTGCCGGATTCCTGGTTGGAGGGATAGAAGCGCCGCGTGGGATGAAGCATCATCACGGAGCGGCCGTCCTTCTCCACATCAATCGTGGCGCGCTCGGCACTGTAATTCGCTTCCTGGGTCGAGTCGTAATTCTGCAAGTGAAGCGTGTAGGGCCCCAACGCCATCTGCGAGCCTGCGGACATATCCATCTGCTTGTCCTGGTTGAATGCCGTACCAGAGATGCCTATAAAGACCAGCACCATTCCGAAGTGGACCACGTAGCCGCCATAGCGGCGCGTGTTGCGCATGGTTAGCTGCGACACGGCGGAAAAAATGTTGGCGCCGGTGCGAGCGGAAATCACGCGCGCGCCGCGATAAAACTCCGCAAGAATCGTCAACGTGACGAAGACACCAAGCAGCAGGCACAGCGTTACGTAAAATTCACGCAAGCCCAGCGCAACTGCAATGACTGCGGCAATGAAGCCGCCAATCAGCGGATAGCCAAAATTTTTGCGCAGGCTTTCCACCGAGGTTTTTCTCCACGCGAGTAGAGGCCCGACGCCCGTCAGGAACAGAAGAAACATGGCAATGGGAATATTCACGCGATTAAAAAATGGCGGGCCCACGCTGATCTTCGAGCCGCGCACTGCTTCCGAAAGCACCGGGAACAAAGTTCCTGCCAGCACCGCGACACAGGCAACGAGCAGGATCAGGTTGTTGAAGAGGAAGCTGGACTCGCGCGACAGCATGGAATCGAGTTGATTGTCGCTGCGCAGGTAATCGCGATTCTTAAAATAGGCCGCGAGGCACACGAGAACAATCAGCAGAAGAAAACCCCAGAACCAATGGCCGATGTTCGATTCCGCGAACGCGTGAACCGAATTTACAGCGCCGCTGCGCGTCAGCGACGTTCCCAAAATGCATAACATGAACGTGAGGAATACCAGCCAGACGTTCCACACGCGCATCATGCCGCGCTTCTCCTGCATGATTACGGAGTGCAAAAACGCTGTGCCCGTAAGCCACGGCATCAGCGACGCGTTTTCAACTGGATCCCAGCCCCAGTAGCCGCCCCAGCCCAGCACCGCATAAGCCCAGTGCGCTCCGAGCAAAATGCCCGCGGATTGAAACGCCCATGCAATCATCGTCCAGCGGCGCGTCAGGTGAATCCACTTCTCTCCCGGATATCTTCCCAGCAGCGCGGCCAGCGCAAACGCAAATGGAATGGTGAAGCCCGTATAACCGGAATACAAAGTCGGCGGATGAATCGCCATTTCGGGATATTGCAAGAGCGGGTTGAGGCCGCTTCCGTCCGCGCGCGTCGCCAGATGCAGAATCCCTCCTGCGCCGGGGCCTACGAACACGCCGTAGGGACTCGCGACAAAATTGTTCATGGTCAGAAAGAAAATCTGAACTCCGGCCATGACCACGCCCACATAGGGCATCAACTCGGGATGTTTTCCGCGATACGTAAACAACGCAGAGAAAACGTAAATCGAAAGCAGGAAGCTCCAGAAAAGCAACGAGCCTTCCTGGCCCGACCACAATGCGGAAAATTTGTAATAGGGAGAAAGCGTGCGGTTACTGTGCGCCGCGACATACGCCAGCGAATAATTGTTGGTAAAAAATAGGTACCACAGGCTGCAGGTTCCGATCCAGATGAGGACGCAGACCGCGAAACCCGCATTTCGCGCGGACTTAATTAAAAGAGGCCGCCGCGTGATGATCGCCGCGATGCCGCCAAAAATCGCGTACACCGCGAAGGCAAAGGCCAGAAGTAAAGAATATGCGCCAAACAGATCCAATGTAATACCTCGATTCCGGGCTGATCGCCGTCATCGTGCGGAATCATTCCCAATCAGTATTCACTACTGCTGCGTATAAATTTTTAAGTTGAGTAGCGGCCTAGCTCTTGCCGTTAGGGTATGAACTATCACTGGTGCTACCCGGCTGGGACTGGCCACCCGGAGCGGCCTCATACTTAGACGCACATTTTGCTTGAACCGTCTCAGCGACAAATCGCCCGTCCGGCTGCACTTTACCTTCAACCAGGCATTGCGCTCCATCTTTAAACGTATCCGGAAGCGGATCGGTGCCCACGTAACTCACCGGCAATGCTTTTCCCTGCTCGACCAGAACGAAATCCACACGGCCGGAATAATGCTGAATGGAGCCATTTTTCACATCGCCACCTACGCGAAGGCGCTGATGCAGCGCGGAGCCATTCAAGGTCGGGATTTCCGAGATCGTATGATAGTAAGTCTTGCTCTGTTGCGCCCCTACATACGCCAGGCACGAAAGAGTCACGAGGATAATCGCTACCCCGATGCCGAATTTCGCTTTGGTTTTCACGGATTCCCCCTGCTCAAGGTACTACTCAACAAGCTTAAAGCAAATTCTATCATAACCGCACAGCGATTCGCCTAGGGTGCCCCAGCCGTTACCGACCTTCGGAACAGTTGCATCCATTCCTCCGCGCCTCTACCCGGAAGGGGCAAGACGTTGCCGCCGCTTACCGTCAAGACGGGGCCAAGACCCTGTCTATTTAACATTTCGACCAGAGGAAAAAGCTCTTGTCCCAATGGGGCAATTTGTTTTGGGCGGTAATTAAATTTGATTCGCCGCAGCATGGTGGGGCCGAGGCGACCGATAGTCTGCTCAGGAGTTTCTTTATTCTCAGGGAGCGGGCACTCCGAAAGATAGGCCAGGAAATATCCTCGCCGCTGAAATTCGGCAAGCTTACCCAGATCGCTCGCTCGGGCATCATCCACCGGCTCGGATTTTTCAGCGGAGGAAAAGATTTCCAACGCTTCCAGAAAAGGATTGAAGAATTCTTTCGATTTGGCAGGTGCGTAGAAATCTTCCGCCACATTGCCAGCTGGCGCCAAGGCAATGAATAAGGTGCCAATATGGATCGGCCGAAATTGCGTCGATTGTTCGAGACGCTGCACGCGCTCGGCGATATGTTCAGGAGAAGCGGATAAGCCGCATCCGTCGCAAGGGAGATAATTCATGGAATTTTCCATACACAGGAACATCCTACAGCAAATTGTGGAAGAGGTACAGAAAACGAAGGTTCATTCGGAATCGGAAAGGCGCGCCGTAATCGGGGACGGCGCGCCTTTCCTTCACTCAATGCAAGAGCCGTCAGTCTCCAGGGGTGGAACCGGGCCATGCCATTGAGCAAACTCGAAAACCGAGCTC
>DATAPT010000197.1:0-4241 GCA_036265065.1 Candidatus Acidiferrales bacterium
TTGTTCGCCGCCCGGCAGCACGTACGACGCCGCGCGCCCTCCTAAATGGGGGCGATTTTCGAGCAAACGCACACGAAAACCAGATTCAGCCAGTGCGACGGCCGAGGAAAGTCCCGCCAGGCCGCCGCCGATCACGATCACGCTCTTCGAGGACATTATTTTGGGAGTACCAGCCTAGCCGCGCACGCAGCAGGATCCTTGTCTTTTCGGTTTTGGTCAGACGCACGCGCTCAGAGAATACATCATACCCGCGCGCCTCGATGCGGCGCAGCAGGCTGCTGTAAATGCGCACAAGCGCCCAGAGCGCAGCGCGCGAGTCCGCATCCACCAGCGGAATCAGAGTGACGCCTTCGTTGTAAAAATTCCAGGCGCGCGCGGTTTCAAATTTCAGCAACTCTTGAATTTCCGGAGTCGCGGGTCCCGGAGCAAGAGTTTGAGGACGGACTCCAAACTGGGTCAAATCCTCAAGCGGCAGATAAACGCGGCCCATTTCGTAATCCGCGCGCACGTCGCGAATAAAATTTGTCAGCTGAAACGCGATGCCCAGTTTTTCCGCCAGGTCCGGCGCGTGGGGATCGCTGAATCCGAAAACATGCAGGCATGTAAGGCCCACGGTTCCCGCCACGCGATAGCAATATTCACGCAGACGATCGAAGGTGGGATAGTCGCCAATCGTCAAATCCATTTCCGCACCGGATATCAAATCGTGAAAATAGCGCGGCGGAATTTTGAAGCGCTCGATGGTGTCCGCGAATGCTGGAAGAATGGGATGGCCTGCGACGTCGCCGCTGACCGCCGCATCCAGCGCGGCGCGCCATCGGGCAAGGCCTCTTTGCTTATCCGCAGCGCCGCCGACCGTGTCCGAAACGTCATCGACCAGCCGCATGAAGGCGTAAAGCGCGCACAGCGCGTCGCGCTTCTCCGCCGGCAACATAAAAAACGCGAAGTAAAAATTGCTGCCCGACGCGCGCGCCACGCGGCGGCATTCCGCATACGAGCGCGCAACTTCGTTTTTGTTTTTTGACCCGTTGAATGACGTATTCGTATTCACGTTGTTTCCGCCCACCAATTCCAATCTTCCGGAATTGGCAGGGGCCGCGAGTGAAACCTGCGCCTCCGGTTTTATGATGGAAGCCATTCGCTGGGACAGCGCGCGCATCAGCAAAGAAAATTGTTTTGGTTTTGAGATCGAAGGCCTGCGCTCAAGTGTGTTGTAGCCAATGGATTCGATGGCATCGAGCACAGCGATCCCGCCGCGGCTGAACATTTCAATATCCACGCGAAGTTTGGAATCGACACTGCGCGCCAGCGGCAATCCCTCGGCAAATAATTGCCTCGCCCGCGCGACCAGTTCCTTCATCAGCGAAACATAACGCGCGTCAAACCGGCGCTGCACGATGTCAGCTTCCGTGAGGCCGTGCGCTGCGAGAGCTTCCAGCGGGATGTAGATGCGACCCTTCTCTAGATCACGCGTGACGTCCTGCCAGAAGTTCGCAAGCTGCAGCGCCATGCATGTCGCGTCGGAGAGCTGCTGGCGCTCCGCGTCGCGATACCCGCACAAATACAGCACCAATCGCCCCACAGGATTTGCGGAATACCGGCAGTAGCTGTACACATCGCTCCAGGTGGCGTAACGATGGACAGTTTGGTCCTGGCGAAACGCAATCAGGAGATCGGAAAATGGCTCGATGGGAATATTCAAAGCCGAAATTGTTTTGTGCAGCGCGATAAAGACGGGATGCGAAAATTTGCCTTCGTAGCAATCGCGCAATTCCTGATTCCATTCATTCAACAGGGCAATCGCTTTGGAAGGGTCTGGAATTTCATCTCCCAGATCGTCGGCCCAGCGGCAATACGCATATAAATTATAAAAATGCTGGTGCAGGTGGCGAGGGAGCAGCCAGGAAACGACATTGAAATTTTCGTAATGGCCCGTGGCGAGACGCCGTGTGTAGAGCTCGGCGTCTGCAACCGAGCATCCAGAGGGCGGAAGCCCGCGCCCTATTTCAAGTTCCGCAGGTGTTTGCATGGGGCAGTAGCACAGGCTTCAGAGTCTGTGTGAGAACTCGAAATTGACGTGTTTTTGTAGCGCCCGCCTTCAGGCGGGCACTTTTGAATCAAGCAGATGCCCGCCTGAAGGCGGGCGCTACATGATTCAAAACCGAGTTCTCACACAGCCTCTTCAGCCTGTGGATTTTTTAAAACCTGAAACAATCTCATAAATGAAAAGCTACTATTTTTTAGTCCGCCAGGGGCTGAAGCCCAGTGTTTCTTGCTGATTTGGTGTCGGGGCTTTGACAGGCCGCGGGAAAAACCACCGTGCCTGTCATTCCGAGCAAAGCGAGGAATCTCTCTTCGATTTAGATATCGAAAAAAAGAAAGTGAGATTCCTCGCTTCGCTCGGAATGACAAAATAAAAGACTTTTTCCGCAACATGTTGAAGCCGCGACCTACAAAACTATTTATGAGATGGCTTCCTTGCAAGAAGGAAACCTACAGACGGAAACCGGCGCGACACAAACGCCGTTACGGAATCACCGCGACTTTCATTTCTCCGTTGCGATGCTTCATATGCTCGAACATTTTGGGAAGTTCGGTCAACGGAATTTCAGCGTTCACGAAATCGCTGGAGCGAATTTCGCCGCTCGACACGCTTTCCAGCGCCTCGCGTATGAAGCGTGGAGTGTGATGGAACGTGGACTTGATGGTGATCTCCGAATAATGCAGCGCGTTCGGGTCCACCGCCACTTGCGTGCCACGCGGACAGCCTCCGAAAAGATTTACAGTTCCTCCGCGACGCACCATTTGCAGAGCCCACTCCCAGGTCTGCGCTGTGCCCACAGCTTCGACCACGGAATCGGCTCCCCGTCCGCCTTCCGTCAATTCCCGCACTGTATGCGCCACATCGCTGAGGTCCGGAGCGATAAATGCCGCGCGCGCGCCAAATTTTTCCGCCGCGCGAATCTGATTCGGTCGCTTGCCGAGGGCAATCACATTCACGCCGCGATTCGCCAAAACGCGAATAAATTTCAAACCGATTGGCCCGCAACCGATCACGACGGTCGTATCGCCAGGTTGAATGCCGGTTTCGTGAATGCCGCGAAGCACGCAAGCGAGCGGCTCAACCATGGCCGCATCCTGGAAGGATACGTGTTCTGGAATTACCAGCATGTTTTGCCGCACGATGCGGCCGGGTATGCGGATATATTCCGCATAGGCTCCGTTGTTGAACAGCAAGTCTTCACAAAGATTGCTCTGCCCTTTGCGGCAAAACAGGCAGACATTGCAGGGCGCCGAATTGGAAGGCACCACGCGCGCGCCGACTTTCAGACCGCCATTCACGGCGGAGCCGAGCGTTTCGACCACGCCGGCAAGCTCGTGTCCGAATACAGCGGGCGGCGTGATCATGCGGGCATGGTAGCCGCGCTTCCAGACTTTCAAATCCGTGCCGCAGGTCAGTGCGACTTTCACGCGAATGAGCGCCTCGTCCGCCGCGAGTCTGGGGATGTCAACGCTCTCGATCTTCAGATTCTCGCTGCCATATAAAACGGCAGCGGTCATGTGACCGTTTTTGGGGCCGTGCTGTTCGCTTCTATTCAAGGATGAATCACCACTTTTAGAGAATCACCTACGGGACGGGCCGCCAGTTTCAGCGCCTCGTCCATATTTTCGAGCGAAAACCGGTGAGAAATCAATTTGCTCACAGGCAACTTACGGGTAAAAATCAGATCGGCTGCTTCGCCTGCCCTGTCAATCGCGGCGCTATAGCTGCCCAAAATTTCTTTTTCTTCGACGCCCACGGCAGCCGCCGGAAATTCAATCTGCATCTTCGGATCGTTCTGCGCAAATAAAAGCACGCGTCCGCCGGGCCGCACAAGGCTGAGCGCATCCTTCAGCGCGGCAGGAATCGGTACCGCAACCAGGACTACGTCGGCGCCGCGCCCATGCGTTCGCGAATTAATTTCTTCGGCGAGGCGCCCTTCGCGTGGATCGATTGCAAAATCGAGGCCCAGAGAAATACTTTTCTCGCGGCGTTCCGGCATGGGGTCGCTGCCAATTACCGTCGCGTCCTCCAGCTTGGAGAGCATCGCAAGTAGCAACCCGATGGGCCCGAGACCCATCACGACAACTGTTTCACCCGCGGCTACGCGCGCTTTTTCCACAGCCTTAATGCACGTATTCACGGGTTCAATGAACGACGCCTCATCGAAACTGATATCGTCCGGACTAGCTACCATGCC
>DATAPT010000198.1:0-3874 GCA_036265065.1 Candidatus Acidiferrales bacterium
AGAATGACGGCTACTATGAATAATGCTTTCCACTTGAGGTTAGAATTCATGGCTTAAACTGGCTCAGGACTCCAAGGATGCGGGCTTTCTTTGTGAAAACAAATGCCTCGCGCACAAAATGGAGCGTTGCGTTCCCCCGACCCTACGACTCCTCCTTGCTATCTGGTTGCAGGCCGGTCACCGCGGAACGAAGGACCTTAACCTTCACTTGGTCGGCGATGCGTAGCTGAACGGAATCGCCCTCGATTCCCACAATCGTGCCGTACAAGCCGCCGGTGGTAATCACTTTGTCCCCGTTTTTCAGGGCATTAATCATTTCCTGGGTTTTCTTCTGGCGTCGCTGCGCGGGAAGAATCAGCAGGACATAAAAAATTCCCATAATAATGACCAAAGGCAAAAAGGCCATTATTCCACCGGCGCCTCCGACCTGGGCCATCAAGGACAAATTTTCCGGCAAAAATAAGGACGACATGACGGTAACCCCATTCTCACGCTATTGCCAAATCTTCAGCGCACTGCACTGGAAACTAAATTGTAGCCGCTATTCAATATCGATTGAAGAAGCGGGCAGGCCACGAAAACAGAAACAAGGTCGTGGCGGGCTCCAAGCTGTGACGGTTCGCTTCCTGAAGTTTACAACGGGAGCCATGCCACTGGCTCGCTTCAGGATTCGCCCGCGCCGAGACACGCCTGGAACTCTGAGGAGAATGCAGCCAATTCCCCGAGCGCGATAGCTTGGCGAATCTTGCCCATTGTGTCAAGGAAAAACGCAACGTTGTGGTGGGAGTTCAGGATGGAAGCCAGAATTTCATTGGCCTGAAAGAGATGCCGCAGGTAGGCCCGCGAGTAGGTTCGGCAGACCATGCAGGAGCAACGCTCGTCGAGCGGACGCGGATCGCTGGCATAAATCGCGTTGCGGATGTTCACCCGGCCGGCGCTGGTGAAGAGGCAACCGTTGCGCGCGTTGCGCGTGGGGAGCACGCAATCCATCATATCCACGCCGCAGCGCACGTAGTCAGGGAGCTGCTCGGGGAGGCCAACACCCATGACGTAGCGTGGGCGATCCTTGGGGAGTTCCCCTGCGGCGATGGCCGCCATCTCGGTTGAAATCGCATGGGGTTAGCCAACGGCGAGGCCGCCGATGGCGTATCCGGGGAAGTCGAGGTCGACCAGCTGGCGCGCACTTTCGCGGCGAAGGTCTGCGTGCATGCCGCCTTGCACGATGGCGAAAATGGATTGTCCGGGATTGGTCGAAAGCTCCGCGTTGGTTTGGCCAGACGCAGTCTGGGCTCGCGCATAGTCACGGCAGCGGCGCGCCCACTCTGTCGTGCGTTTCATTGCACCGGATCCGCGGGCGTGATCGGCGGGATATTCGATGCATTCGTCGAAGACCATGGCGATGTCCGAGCCGAGCGCCTGCTGAATCTCAATCGATTTTTCCGGCGTGAGCAAATGTTCGGAGCCGTCGAGGTGCGAGCGGAAAACAACACCATCGTCCGAAATTTTTCGCAAATCGGCGAGACTGAAGACCTGGAAGCCCCCAGAATCGGTGAGAATCGCTCCGGACCAGGACATGAATTTATGCAGACCGCCGAGCGCGCGAATACGTTCATGGCCGGGGCGCAGATATAAGTGATAAGTGTTGCCGAGCAGAATTTGTACGCCGAGTTCGCCGAGCGCCTGTTGCGTGAGGCCCTTCACGGTTCCGGCCGTGCCGACGGGCATGAAGGAGGGCGTATCGATCACGCCGTGCGGCGTCGTGAGGCGGCCCAGGCGCGCACCTGTCGGGTCCGTTTTCAAAACTTCGAAATGAAAATTCATATTTGTTGAGTTTAGCAGGAGATTGGGAAGCTTGCAGAGCGCGCGGCCCTTTGTGGCATAGGCTTCAGCCTGTGCGGGTTTAGTCGCGCTACCCATTCAAACTTTTAAATGCGTAGTCCCTGCAAGGACTAACCCCGCACAGGCTAAAGCCTATGCCACAGAAGGCAATTAGCCGGGCAATGTGGGGATCGCGGCGATCAGGGACTGCGTGTAGGGATGTGCGGGCGCGGAGAGAATTTGCGCGGCGGGGCCGGTTTCGACAATGCGGCCACCCTGCATGACGGCAATGCGTGTCGCCAGTTGCGCGACGACGGGCAGGCTGTGCGAGATCAACAAATAGGTGAGCGCGAAATCGCGTTGCAAATTTTGCAAGAGCTCCAGAATTTGCGCACCTACGGAAACATCGAGCGCGGAGACCGGCTCGTCGGCCACGACGAGGCGCGGGCGCAGGACCAAGGCTCGCGCGATGCCGATGCGTTGTCGCTGGCCGCCGGAAAATTCGTGAGGGTAGCGAGCGAGCGCATCTTCTCCCAAGCCTGCCGAGCGCAGAATTTCCACGACGCGCAAGCGGCGTTCATTGCGGGAAATTCGCGGCTCATGAATTTCGAGCGGTTCGCCTACGATTTCGCCGACGCGCATTCTGGGATCGAGCGACGCAAAGGGATCCTGGAAAACCATTTGCATTTCGCGGCGCAGGGCTCGCAATTCCGCGCCACGTGCGGCAAGAAAATCGCGCCCGTCGATCAGTAATTCGCCGGAGTCCGGCTCGATCAAGCGCAAGAGCATGCGCGCGAGGGTCGTCTTGCCGCTTCCGGATTCGCCGACGATGGCGAGCGTTTCTCCCGCGGAGAGCTCGAGATTTACATTGTCCACAGCGGCAACGCCGGAATGCGCTCCTCCATTTGCTCCCGGCATTTTCCGGCCGAATGTGTTTTTGGGAGCGGAAAATGTTTTTCGCAGATTGCGCGCTTCAAGCAGCAGAGGTTGGCTCACCGCGCGCCGCCCTGTTCGCTGAAAATTTCATGCCCATTACGGCGCGATTTTAGTAGGACAGGCTTCAGCCTGTCGCTTTTGACCATTTTAACTACCGCGTAAAAAAGCAACAGGCTGAAGCCTGTTCTACTGAAAATCATTCCGGTTTCTCCGCTATCAACAGCAGGACGGTGTGCATAAATTCCAGGCCGCTGGCGATTTTATCCGTGCGGCGCGGATGAAAACCGGAGCGGTCGTTTTCCAAGGAGCTCTCCAGCGGATTGCGCGTCTCTATATAAATCGGATCGCCCGGCGGTTTTCCAGCATTGTTCATCCACACATCGAAGTCGTGCCAGTTGTCATGAATGTGTTGCGAGACCTGGCGCAATCCCAATTCGCCGGCTATTTTGTGAAAACTCGCCACACTTTGCGTGCTGGTGTGCGAGGGGTCGGGCACGCGCTCAACTTTATTTTGGAAATCACCGTCGCAACCTTCGGGGACAATAATGTCCGTGATGGCGACGCGGCCGCCCGGCTTCAGCACTCGCACCATTTCCGTGAGCGCGCGCACAGGATCAGTCATGTGGTGAAACGCGTAGCCGCAGGAAACAATTTGCGCACAGCTATCTTGGAATGGCAGTGCGTAGATATCGCCATGAACAAATTCGATATTGGTGATGGCGTCGCGCGCGGCTTCGGCTCGCGCTTTTTCCACCATCGCGGGAGTCAAATCCGCGCCAATCGCTTTGCCGACGCGTCCGGCAAGCGGACGCGTGAATGTGCCGGGGCCGCAGGCGACGTCAATCGCGAGAGCTTTTTCAGGATGCGCGAGGCCTGCCGTGGCGTATTCAACGAGGCGTTGACCTTCCTCGACGCGCGTGCGGCGCACGGTTTGCGCGAAGACGTCGGCGGTTTCGGTGAAGCGGTCGCGAATTTTGTCGAGGTGGCGCGGGTCGGTGGTCATGAATTCCAGTCTCTCATTTTATTTGGGCGACGTTGCGCGCATTTCAGTAGCACAGGCTTCTGGGGTGAACCCCTCAGTTGAGACAATTTAGAACTAGCACACTTGCCATTCCATGGA
>DATAPT010000199.1:0-3717 GCA_036265065.1 Candidatus Acidiferrales bacterium
TGCATAAACTAAGACCCGCAGGCTGAAGCCCGCGCTACTGAAGTCACTTCCCCTGAAACACATCTTCCAATTTTTTTATATCGATCCTGGTCATCTGCATTAACGCTTGCATTACCCGCCCCGTTTTTTCACGGTCCGGATCGCTCATCAACTTCGGGAGAGCCGTCGGAACGATTTGCCACGAAATCCCGAATTTATCCTGCAGCCAGCCGCACTGCCTTTTCTCTCCGCCCTCGGACAACTTTTCCCACAGATCATCCACTTCCTGCTGCGTTTCGCAATTCGCGACAAACGAAATGGCCGGAGAAAATTTGAATTGCGGCCCGCCATTCAACGCAATGAATTCCTGCCCGTCAATCTGAAACGTGGCGATCATTACGGTTCCTTTCGGTCCCGGTCCGTGGTCGCCGTAGCGGTTCACCTTGCCGATTTTTGAATTTTTAAAAATGGAAACATAAAAGTTGGCCGCTTCTTCGGCCTTCCCGTCGAACCACAAAAACGGTGTAATTTTTTGCATGAAATGATTCTCCCTTTTTTCTGGCTACCGTCCGCTGCCTTGTTCCATTGCCCCGGCCTCGTACAGCTGTCGCAACTCGCATTCTCCGTCCCCGGCAATTCCCAGAAAGTGTTGAGTCAGTTCGATGGCATGTTCCTTGGAATCGGCTTTCAGGATGGCGAAGCCGCCAATCAATTCTTTGGTTTCGACGAAAGGACCGTCGGTCACCACGACCAGACCATTCGACTGCCGAACTCGCGCTCCCTTCGCGCTGGGCAAACAGCCTTCCACCGCCAGCAGATACCCGGCCTTCATCCCTTCTTCAATCAGCTTGCCCATGCTGGCCATTTCCTCTTGCGTGGGTGGAACGCCTGTTTCAACTTTCTTGTAAACGCTTAGGAATTTCAAAATGATCCTCCTGAAAGAATTTTTTAAATTGCGCCGTTCCCCATCAACAGTAAGTCGAACAGCTTCCTGCCAAATCGACAGGCCGTCCATATTTATTTCGCTGTTTTCGAAAACTCTTTTCCCTCTTCCGCCCTGCGATCCATTCTCCCGGTGGCGATGACATCTACCTGCAGAATCTGGCGTATCTCAATTTCGCTTTCCACGCCCTGGCCATGGGGATTCGGTATGCGCTTGGCCCATTCCAGAGCCTCCTGCTTCGATTTGACATCGATGATCCAGTAGCCCCCGATCAGCTCCTTGGTTTCAGCGAACGGCCCATCGGTCACCGTTCTTTTTTCTCCGTTGATCTTGACGCGAGCACCCGTCGAGCTTGGTTCCAGCCTTGTGAGTTCCACCAGCGCCCCGGCCTGCCTGAGTTCTTCCGTATATTTCACGAGCGCGGTAATGGCCTCTCTGCTTAGTTCTTTGCCCGCCTCGCAATCCGTTCCAGATTTCACAATCATCATGAATCGCATTTTTATTTCTCCTGAAGTTTTTCGGTGCAATCTCCGTCTCCTGCTTTTCGCTACCCAGTTGGAAGTCCTGGAATTTCCATCACAGGCCGAATCTCTACCGTCCCCCACCTTCCCGCCGGAATGCGCCCGGCGATCCCGATGGCTTCGTCCAGATCTTTCGCATCGATCAAAAAATACCCGCCCAGCTGTTCACGCGTTTCGGCAAATGGCCCGTCCGTCACCAGCCGCTTGTTATCGCGAACACGTACGCTAGTCGCAGTACTGGTAGGATGAAGCGGTCCGGCGCCCAAATACTGCCCCGTCTTGCTAAGCTGTACCGCGAATTGCGCCGAATCCTTGTAGCACTGCGCCTGCTCTGCCTCGCTCAACCCATTCTCATCCAGATAAATCAACAGCATGTATTTCATTTCCGCCTCCCTGCATATAAGTCGAATAGCCCAATCCCAGATCGACATCTATACCAAAAAATAAGTAGAATCGGTTATGGCTTCTCCCGCCTGCGTAACCTCAGCGATTGACGAAGTTTATCGCGCCGAATGGGGCCGGATCGTCGCCACCCTGATTCGCCTCTTCAGCGATTTTGACCTGGCGGAAGAATGCGCACAGGAAGCTTTCGCTGCCGCCGTGGACCAATGGCGCGACGCCGGCATTCCCGATTCACCGCGCGCGTGGATCATCCAGACGGCCAAGCACAAAGCCATTGACCGTATTCGACGCCGAGGGTTGTACGCGGAAAAGCTGGAATCTTACGTTGTATCCGGCTTCGTCCGCGCCGCCGAGGAGCCGGATTACGACAACGATGAAATCTCTGACGACCTCCTCCGGCTGATTTTCACCTGCTGCCATCCCGCGCTCGCTCCCGAGGCGCAGATTGCGCTAACTCTCCGGACTTTGTGTGGCTTGGAAACGGAGGAGATTGCGCGCGCCTTTCTCGTCTCTCCCACAACCATGGCGCAACGCCTGGTCCGCGCCAAAAATAAAATTCGCGAAGCGGGTATTCCCTATGTCGTTCCCGGATCCAATGACATCGCAGCCCGGCTCGACGCGGTCTTAACCGTAATCTATCTCGTTTTCAATGAGGGATACGCAGCGACCCGCGGCGAGTCGCTAGTCAGAACTGATCTTTGCTCCGAAGCGATTCGCCTCGGCCGTTTGATTCTCGCGCAGATGGGCCCGCAGCCTCCGTCGGAAGCGAGAGCCCTCCTCGCGCTCATGCTCCTGCATGACGCGCGCCGCGACGCGCGGCTGGATGACACCGGAGAAATCGTGACGCTGGAGGATCAGGATCGCACAAGGTGGAACCGTCAGCACATCAATGAAGCTCTACTTTTCATGCAGGATTCGCCCGACGCAGCTCTCGGCCCCTTTGCCCTGCAGGCTGCCATCGTCGCGGTGCATTGCAAAGCGCCGCGCGCCGCGGACACGGACTGGGCGGAAATCGTCCGGCTATACACTCAATTGCTGCGCGTCCAGCCCTCGCCCATCGTTTCGTTGAACTGTGCCGTGGCCATTGCGATGGCTGAAGGACCGCGTGCAGGCCTTTCGGCGATAGACGAGTTAGCTGCCGCGGACAATCTCAAAGATTATCACTTGATGCACGCTGCTCGCGCCGATCTGCTCCGCCGCCTCGGCATGCACGCCGAGGCCGCGGAAAATTATTCGCGCGCGCTTAAGCTTGCCACCAACGAAAGCGAGCGTCGATTCCTCGAACGCCGCCTCCGCGAAGTCCTATCCGCGGCAGGCTAAAAGTAGGAGAGGCACAGGCTGCGGAAAAACCCAAAACTCCGTCATTCTGAGCGAAGCGCAGAATCTCTCCTTGTTTCTTTTCCTACACCTAAATCGAAGAGAGATTCTTCGCTTCGCTCAGAATGACAGAACAGTGCCTTTTTTCCGCAGCCTGTTCAGCCTGTCGCTTTTGAATTTGTATTTGCTTGCTGCTGAAATCCGCCCAAGGCCAAAAAGGCTTGAAGTGGTTGATGGAAAAAAATTGAAATCTGTCATTCCTAGCGACGCGAGGAATCTCTCTTCGATTTAACACTGGAAAAAGAATGAGGGATTCATAGCTTCGCTCGGAATGACGGAAATCGTCCGCTTTTCCTCGGCCCGTTAAGCCTGTCCCAAAAGAAGCGAACCCGCTACTGTTGCCAGCCGCCGCCCAGGGATCTGTAAATCTGGACAAGCGAAAGAAGTTCGTTGAGCCGCGCCTGTGCCAGCCCGAGCTCAGAGGATAAATAATTCGTCTGATTGGTCAAAACTTCCAGATAATTTGTGGTGCCGGCCTCGTACCGCTTGCTGGAA
>DATAPT010000200.1:0-9559 GCA_036265065.1 Candidatus Acidiferrales bacterium
CGACAGGATTAAGCCCAACGGGCACTTTCACAATCAGAGCGGCAGGCGTGTTCAAGAACGAAGCGAAGCTGCCCCATGAAAGCCCCATGACGCGGTCGCCAACCTGAAATCTTTTGACAGACTCCCCGAGCCTGGCAATCCGTCCGCAAAACTCCAGGCCGAGAGGCCCCGGGTCGCCCGGATACATCCCCAAGACATTCAGCACATCCCGGAAATTCAGCGCCGTTGCCTCAACTTCGACTTCCACTTCGCCGCGCTCGGGAGCCCTGCGTTCAATCGATTCCATTGCGAGGTTATCGATTGACCCTCGTCTGGATATGACCAGTCGCCGCGGCTGCGGATCTTCAATAAATTTTGGCTCGACGCGGGGAACGTAGCGTTCGCTGCCGCGAAGCGCAATTTCTTCTTCGCCGTCGGCGTGAACGATTTCTTGCGCCACTGCCTGGGAGTCCGCGGAATCGAAATCGATTCGCGCGCAGCGAAGTTCCGGGTGCTCGATGCCAATGGTGCGACCGAGTCCCCACGCCGTTGCCACGGTGAAGCCATTGCTGCGGTCGCCGGGAACAACGTCCATGGCTCCTTGAGTGGCGAGCCAGAGGCGCGGAGTATTGACGGGAAAGCGCCGCAACATTTCTTGCGCCAGGGACAGGACGCTTCCGCAAATTTTCGATTGCGCGGCAAACGGATTTTTCATTTCTCCGGCTTCGATCAGCCTGACCACGCCTTGCATGTTTTTCTGCGCATCGAGCGGCGCACCCGGCTGCAACACCGAAGCCTGGCATCCATTTTCTTGCAGACATCCGGCAAGCTTTTGCCCTTCGACCTCATTGTCGGCAACCACTAGCCAGTCACCACTGCCCTGCCCGGAGTTCTCTTTTCGGTCAGGTCGTTCCGATCGTTGCCACTGCACCTGGAAAATTGTTCGCTTGGAAATGGCGGAAGAAGTTCGGCGTTTGAAATGAACCCCTGAAATGCGGATCAGTATTTTTCCATCGTCGTTAACCACATCGATCTCGGAATTGAGCGTGTCAGCGCTCCTCGAATTCGAAGAGACGCGGGCAATCGCCCAAACGTCCGTGCCCGCGGCGCCAAACGTTTCCATGCGGTCGATGGTGAACGGCAAGTACGCGCCCACAAAATTTTCCGGCGCGGCAGCAATCGCTGACTGCAGGCACCCGTCAAGCAACGAAGGATGAACCAGGAAGCGGGATGCGTCGCGTTTCTCCCGGTCGCCCAGCCGAATCCGTGCAACGGATTTGCCCGCTCCCGTGTGCAAGCTTTGGATGACCTGGAAGGAAGGCCCGAATTGCACATTGTGGTCCCGCAGCCGCTCGTAAAATTTCCCAGGCTCAACCGGATTGAGCTCGGCAGCCAATGCGGATGGCGAATCGCTCCGCCCCGAGGTTGCGGAGATTTCTGCGAGAGTGCAACTAGCGTGGAGTTTCCACTTTTCGTGGTCGAGGCTAAAAATTCGCACCGTGTCATCTTCGACGATCGTTTGAACGGTGCTCGAACCTTCGTCCTGCAATTCCAGAGGATTCAGCACGGATAGATCGACGAGCGACCTCGCCTGTAAACCTGATTTCAAAACTGCGCTGTTCGCCAATTCGAGAAACGCCGTCATGGGAACCAGCAGTGAACCCTCGATGCGATGATCGGCCAGGAAAGGAAAATTCGCCGCGCTTAATTGAGTTTCAAATACAGCGCCTCGCAAGGATGGCGACTGCAATCTCGCGCCACACAAATCTTGCGCGGCAATTGTTCTGGTCCTGGGGCGCTCTTCGATCCAAAACCTTTGCCGCTGGAAAGGGTAGACCGGCAACGAAACTGGCGGCGCGGGTGTTGAGTAGACGGATGACCATTCAATCGGCGCACCCGTGGCATAGAGTTTGCCGAGCGAGGAAAGCATTGTGCCCATTTCCTCTTTGCCCCGGCGCAGCGACGGAAGCAGATTTTCGGCCTGCATGCCATTTGCCGTGCATTCTCCAACCGAACTGAGCAGCACAGGATGAGGGCCAATTTCCAAAAATGTTCGCGCTCCCATTTCCAAAGCGATCTGAATTGCTTGTGCGAAGAGCACCGGGCGGCGAATGTTCTGGCCCCAGTAGTTGGCATCGAATCCGTCGCCGTCCGACATTTTTGCGCCGCGAACGGTTGAGATGATTGGAATTTTTTGCGCATGCGTGGCGACCGTTCCCAAAGCGCGGATTAATTCTTCGCTGTAAGGCTGCATCTGCGCGCTGTGAAAGGCGTAGTCCACGGGCAGCATGCGGCAACCAACGCCCTTGTTCATCCACTCCGTGATCAATCCCTCGACAGCCGCTGGCGATCCGGCAATGACTGTCGATTTTGGACTGTTGATAGCGGCGATGGAAATTTCGTCGCCCAGAGACTGGATGCGCTCAGCGACGGTGGACGCGGGCAGGTGAATGGTGGCCATCTTGCCAAACCCGGTGGCCGATTCCATGAGCCGGCCGCGAAGCACCACCACGCGCACGGCTTCGCGCAGTTCGAGAATTCCCGCAAAGCAGGCTGCGGCAATTTCTCCTGCGCTGTGCCCGATAATCAGTTGCGGCGTGACGCCCCAGGACATCCACAAACGCGCCAGCGCGATTTCCACGGCAAAAATTGCTGGCTGCGCGTATTCGGTGTGCTGCAATTTCGAGGCATCATCCGCCGCCACCAGATGATCGATGAGCGACCAGCCCGCAAACTCTTTCACCAGTTCGTGGCATTCCTCGATGGCCACTCGGAAAACCGGTTCCCGCTCGAAAAGCTCCGCGCCCATCCGCGGCCATTGCGAACCCTGTCCCGAGAAAGCGAATGCGAGGCGTTCCCCATCTTGCGACGCCCTTCCTGAGGCGATGTCCGCTTTGGAATTTCCGGCTAGAAAATCCGCTACACGCTGGGAAAATTCTTCGCGCGTGCCGGCGACAATCGCAAGTCGCGCTTCATAGTGGTCGCGCCGCGTGGCCGCCGAATGGCACAGGTTGTACAAATCAATTGGTTCCGGATTTCCATCGGCGAGAAAATTCTGGTAGAGACGCGCGAAATCTTTTAAGGCTTCCGGCGTGCGCGCCGATATGGGCAACAGGAACTTGTTCCTGGGTGAAGCTTCGGTTTTCGGTGGGCGCTGCAAAAGTTGCGGCGCTTCTTCCAGCACGACGTGAGCGTTGGTGCCCCCAAATCCAAATGAGCTGATGCCCGCGAACCGAGCCACTTTCCCGCGCAGCCAGGGCTCGGGCCGCGTCGGAACAAAAAAGCGCGTGCCCTGCAATGTAATGTGGGGGTTGAGTTCCTTATAGTGCAAATTGCCTGGAATTTCCTGCCGGTCGAGCGCTAGTGTCGCTTTAATTAACCCGGCGATGCCGGCAGCAGCTTCGAGGTGCCCGATATTGCTTTTTGCCGCGCCCAATGCGCATGGAATTTCAGTCAGGGTGCTGGCGCCGAGCACTTCCGTGAGCGCCTCCACTTCGATCGGATCGCCCAAAGCCGTGCCGGTTCCGTGCGTTTCGACATAAGAAATATTCGAGGGTTGCAACTGCGCGTTCTGAAGCGCCGCGCGAATGACTTCCTGCTGGGCCAGTCCATTCGGAGCCGTCAGAACATTTGTGCGGCCGTCTTGATTAACCGCCGTGCCGCGAACCACGGCATACACGCGATCGCCGTCGCGCAGCGCGTCAGCAAGAAGTTTTAGGACGACGACGCCGCAGCCTTCCGACGGAACGAATCCATTGGCGCGGGAATCGAACGCCTTGCACCGGCCGTCCGGCGACAACATACCCAGCTTCGATAAACCAATATAATGCGCAGGGCGAAGATGCAGAGTGACTCCGCCAGCGAGCGCCATGTTGCAATCTCCCGCGCGCAAGCTCTGGCAGGCGAGGTGCACTGCGACCAGCGAGGAAGAACAGGCCGTGTCGATAGAAATACTTGGACCGCGCAGATTCAGCAAAAAGGAAACGCGCCCGCTGGCGATGCTGTGATACGCGCCGGAGCAGGATTGCGGTCCGATCAAAGCGGCGTCATCGAAGAGCAGCCGCTCATAGTCAGAACCGCAGATCGCCATGAAGACGCCCGTGCGAGAGCCGCTTAACGACTCGGGCGCGCGCCCGCTGTCCCACATGGCTTCCCAGCTCACTTCGAGAACCAGGCGCTGCTGCGGATCGATGCTGATTGCTTCGCGCGGCGAAATTCCAAAAAATACGGGGTCGAATAAATCCGCGCCGGGAACGAAGCCGCCCCAGCGGCCGTTCATTTTCTCGGGGGCCTGCGGATCGAGGTCGAAATAAGCATCGGCATCCCAGCGATCGGCAGGAATGGTTGTAATTGCGTCGACGCCGTCGTGCAGCAGTCGCCAATATTCCGAGGCAGAACTTACGCCGCCCGGGAAACGACAACCGATTCCGACGATCGCCACGGGCTCCGAACCGAGCAGCGATGCGTTGGATTTTTCCGCGCGCAGCTGCTTGATGGCAAGAGCGAGCTTGGCAGCGGATAAAATTGTATCCGGGCGTTCGCTCATTCGGCTCCCCCGCCTTGCAGCAACGCCTGGATTGTCTCTTCTTCAGTCAAATCGGCAACATCGGAGGAAATGCCGGCAACATTTTCAGAAATCTGCGGAACGGAAGCGGCTGGCACAACCGCGTCGAGAGAAATTTCCATGCGCCGCGCAAGTTCCGCGGCAAGCACGCGCAGAGTCGGATAATTAAAAACCGCCGTGGCGGGAAGGCGCACGGAAGTTGTTACCGCGAGACGCCGCACGAATTGCAGCGCCATCAGTGAATCCACGCCCATGGAGCCGAGGGGTTTTATGGGATCAAGGCGCGACACGCTGGTCTTCAATATGCCTGCGAGAACTTCCTGGAGGTGACTCTCGAGCAGCGCGCGGCGCGGGCGGCCGGGCAACGCCGCAACTAAATTTTCACGGATCGTGGCCTGCGCAGCCGCCGCGTCGGCAGTCCCTCCGTCACTCGGAAGAAGCGATAGAAAAGTGCGCGGAGCGGAATCGCCAACAAAACTTCGCGCGAATTTTTGCCATTGAATGGGAGCGACCAGTGCGCCGGCGATGTCCTGCTGCAGAAGTTGCGAAAGGGCGTCAAAGGTTTCGTCGAAGCAGAGCGCGCGGATTCCCTGTTGCGCGTACATTTCCACGCCGCGACGCGCTTTTTCCGTATTGGTGAGGCCAAGGTCGGCCCACGGTCCCCACTGGATACTGATGGCCTTCAAACCCTTGGCATGGCGATAGCGCGCCAGAGCATCGAGCGCGGAGTTAGCCGCCGCGTAGGTGGCCACTCCGGGCTGGCCGATGATCGCAGTCATCGAGGAAAAAAGAACAAAATAGTCGAGCGGAATATTTTGCGTCAGGCGATGCAGCGCCCATGCGCCCTCGGCTTTCGCGCTCATGGCGCGTTCGATTTGTTCTTCATTGACATCCGCGAGTAGCGTGCTGTCCATCGCCGCCGCGAGATGAAACACTCCGCGCAACGGCGGCATTTCTTGTGCGATCGCCTGAAGCACTGCCACGGTTTGGCTTTGGTCAGCCACATCGGCGCTGAAAATCCGCACTTTCGCGCCCGAGAATTCAAGATTCTTGATTGCTTCCTGCGCCGACTCGGAGGGTGCGCGGCGCCCCATTAAGGCAATCGATCGCGCTCCTCGCACAACCATCCAGCGCGCCAGATTTAAACCTACGCCGCCGAGACCGCCGGTAATCAGGTAGGTCGCATTCGGCGAAAGCTGCAATGGAATGCTCGCTGAAGCAACATTATTTCGCCCCAGACGCGCAACAAAAGTTGCGCCGCCGCGAATTGCAATTTGTTCTTCCGGGCTGTCCGCGCGAAGCCAGGCGCTTAACGAATCCAACTCTTCCGCGGAAAGCGAACCGCTGAGATCGAGATTGGCACATCGCCACTCGGGATGTTCGGCGGAGATTACACGTCCAAGTCCCCACCCCGGCGCTTGCGCGATCGCAACTTCTCCGTAGTCGCCCGCCATGCGCAAGGCGCCTGTGCTCAAAAGCCACAAGCGTGGAGGCTGCGTATCGCGTCGCGCATTGGCAAGTGCGTGCACGACGCCAACGATTTCGGATGCCTCGCGCACGATCATTTTGTTGAAATCCGTTCCAGCGATGCGCGGGAGATGAATGACTCCATCGCAAACCGCATCTGACGATTCCAACCTGCGCCGCAATTCCTCCACGCCGGCAACAGAAACGCAGTCGTCTCCCGCCGACTTCAACTTTTGAACGATCCGGTCCGTGAGCGGGCTGGACTCGGCGAAGAGAATCCACGATTTCTTATTCGCGCCTGAATTCGTCGGAGTATCCGTCGCTGTCCAATTCAGCTGGTAGGTGCAACCGAGTCCATCCAGCTCCGCTGCGGGCTCGAATTGCAGCCCCGCAAATTCGGCAAGGACCATGCCACCCGGCAATTCCAGGCGGCAACCTGCCTGCAAACTACCCGCTGGGCCGCTGAGCGCGGCACGCGCCACGCGCTTGCCCTGCTGAGCGATGTCGCGCAATGCGATGCGGCTAATTTTGCTTACGCGGTACGGGCCAGCGCCCTCGCGCGCTTCGATCCGTTCCGCTGCTAGCTGGATGCATTCCCGCAGCGGGTCGCGTTCGTGATCTTCGATCGCGCGCTCGCGAAATTCGCCTGCGGGCCATTTTTTAGATTCTTCAACGCCGCTGCGAATAAAACCCGCGCATCGCGGCGACCACCCTGAATCTGTTTTCGCAGAAATGCGCAGCGACCAGCGGCCCTGCCCGGCAGGTTCGATGGCGAGTTGGCCTGCGAGGTCTTTGCTGGAGGAGGCAAGAAACACCAACTCCTCAAAGCTGAATGCCCCCGGGCCAAATGCTTCGGAAGCTGCGGCCATTGCCAGTTCGATGTGCAAAGCCGCTGCATCGCCGGAGCCCGAAGCTGGGCGAAGATTGATTTCCCAAATGTGCGCGCCCGGCTGGACGGAGGAAGCGATATGCGCGCCGAGATTCGGGTGCGCAGTCGTTCCTTGTCCTCGCGAGGCAAACGCGTCGTTTTCATCGATCCAATATCGTTCGCGTTGCCAGGGATAGGCCGGCAGGCGCAGGCAAGTGCCCTGCGGGTGCATGCGCTCCAGATCAATCGGAAAGCCGCTAATGTAAAGCGCGCCGAGCGCATCCAGGATTTCAGATCGCTCGTTCTTGTCGCGCCGCAGAGTAGCAACCGCGACCGCGTCCTTCTGCGCATGACGAATCCCATCTTCCATGGCCTGAAGCAAGACCGGATGGCTGTTGACTTCGATGAATGTGTCGAAACCATCCGCCAGCAAGGATTGCATCGCCGTGGAGAACAGCACCGGCTGTCGAAGATTGCGGCTCCAGTAATTCGCGTCCAGTGCCGCGCCATTTTCCACAACGCCCGAAGTTGTGGAATAAAAAGGAATCATGCTCTGCCGCGGACGGATATCTTTTAAGAGGCGCGCAAGCTCTGCGCGAAACGGTTCCATGTGCGCGGAATGGGAAGCGACGTCCACTTTAATGCGGCGGCAGAAGATTTCGCGAGCCTCGAGCTTTACGAGCGCATCTTCCATCGCGTCGGCGTCGCCCGAAAGAACAGTGGAGATCGGGCTGTTGTTGGCGGCTACGGAAATTCGTCCCCCGTAATCGCCTACAAATTTCTGCGCCTCCGCGAGCGACAATTCCGCAACGCACATCAGGCCGCGCCCGCTGGCATTCTTCATCAGGCGGCTGCGATGGCAAATGACCGCGGCTGCATCGTCCAGCGAGAGCGCGCCGCAAACCGCGGCTGCTGCGGCTTCGCCCATGCTGTGCCCGACAACGGCTTGCGGATCCAGCCCGAGAGAACGCCACAACTCCGCGAGAGACATCATGACGGCGAACAAGACCGGTTGAATCACGTCGATTCCCGCAAGCGCGGTTTCGGCATCGGCTTGTGTCAGCCGTTCCGTTACACTCCAGCCTGTGAATTTTCGAATGGCTTCATCGCACTCGGCCAGCGCCTTTTGAAACACCGGCTCATCACGCAAAAGAGTACGGCCCATTCCAAACCATTGCCCGCCCTGCCCGGGAAAAACGAAAACGGCCCGGCGGTTTTCTTCCACCAGACGCTTTCCCGAACGCACGCCGGATTGTTCCTGCTTCGCGATCCACCCGTTGATCCGGTCGAGCAGTTCCTGGCGCGTGCCCGCTACCAGCGCAAGCCGATGATCGTGATGTGTGCGCCGCGCGCCGGACGTGTAGGCAAGGTCGGCAAGCGTTGCGGGCCATTGCGGATCCGCGAGCAGGCGATCGCGCCAGGAACGAGCGCGAGCTTCGAGCGCCTCCGGCGTGTGGGCAGAAAGCAGAAAAATGTGCGCGCCGTCGCGTATGTCACGTTTAGTGACACGCGTCAAGCTTCCCTGCAACACAACATGTGCATTGGTTCCTGTAATCCCGAATCCACTGACGCCGCCAATCGGCGCCGCGCCGCGTGCGGGCCATGGTGTCGCTTTAGTTGGTATGGCGACAACGTTCTTGCTCCAATCGATTCGCGAATTTGGCTCGCGGAAATGCAGGCTCGCGGGAATCGCGCCATGCTGAAGAGACAGCGCCACTTTGATTAGTCCCGCGATGCCGGCGGCGGATTCCGTATGCCCAAAATTAGTCTTGACCGAACCGACCATGCACGGCTCAGTTCGCAATCCATTTGCGATCACGGAACTGATAGCTGCAATCTCGACAGGATCGCCCGCCAGAGTTCCGGTTCCATGCGCTTCGATGTAAGCAACTTCCTGTGGTGCAACGCCCGCATTGCGCAGAGCAGTGCGCAGCATGTCTTCCTGCCCTTCACGGCTCGGGGCAATCAATGAACCGCTGGAGCGGCCATCGTTATTGACCGCGCTGCCACGAATCAGCGCGTAGATGGAATCGCCATCGGCAACCGCGCGAGATAATTTCTTGAGAAATACAATCCCGGCGCCCTCGCTGCGCACGTACCCATCCGCAGCCGCGTCGCCGAATTTGCAGCGGCCTTCCGGCGAAAGCATTTTTGCGGCGGAATAGGAAAGCGTAATTTCCGGTCGCATGATGACGTTCACGCCGCCAGCAAGCGCCATTTCAGATTCGCCGTCGCGCAAGCTGGCACACGCCAGATGAATGGCCACGAGGGATGAAGAACACGCCGTGTCTACGGTCAGATTCGGACCACGGAGATCGAGAAAATAGGCCAGTCGGCCCGATGCCGGGTATCGCCCTCCGCCGGTAGTGGCATAAAAATCAAGATCATTTGAAAGATCCAAAATGCAGCGCTCATAGTCGCTGTTCCAGAGCCCCACAAAAACACCAGTCCTGCTTCCCGATAATTTGCTGAGAGGAATACCCGCGTCCTCGGCGGCTTCGTAGGCAACTTCGAGCAGCAATCTTTGTTGAGGATCGAGCAGGACGGCTTCTCTCGGCGATATCCCAAAAAATTGCGTATCGAATTGATCCAGATCGGGTAGAAAGCCGCCCCTTCGGCTGGCAATCGTTCCGCGCTTCACCGCATCCGGCGAGAAGGCTCGATCGATGGAATGGAAACGG
>DATAPT010000201.1:0-4502 GCA_036265065.1 Candidatus Acidiferrales bacterium
CAAATAAGCGCGCTCGGCCAGCGAATGGTGAAACGCCGTATCGAACACAGCGACTTGCGGAATCTTCGTGCCGAGCAAATCGCCTGCTGCGCGGATGCCGCGCAAATTGATGGGATTGTGCAACGGAGCGAGGTCGATGCACTTTTCGATGTCCGACAGAACATCGTTTGTGATCAGAACTGAATCAGAAAAAGATTCGCCGCCGTGGACGACGCGATGCCCCACCGCGTGAATATCGGCAATGCTTTGTATTTCCGGAATGCCGGCGTCAGGCGAGGCCGCCCAGCGAACAAGGAAATCGATTGCCGCGGTCATATCCTTCAGCGAAGCGGTGAGCGTCCGCTTTGGATTTTCGCCGCTTTGCACGGTGACAACCGCTTCGCCGCCAATGCGCTCCACTTCGCCGCGCATCAAACGAATATCTTTGTTCTGACGGATGCGTTCGAGATCCGTCGCGATGATTTGACACTTGAGACTCGAACTGCCGGCATTCAGAACAAGAATGTTCATTGATTTATTTTCCGCACGCTAAATTTCCTCGTGCCCAGGCGCAACTCAGATTCAACTAAACCTGAATGAGTAGAGCCTTCACGATAATTCGCACTGGGTTCATGTAGCGCCCGCCTTCAGGCGGGCGCTACACACCCCAGTTCACACACAGATATTAGTAGGGCCATTTCCAGTTCTTGATTTCCGGCATGTCATCACCAACTTGCATGACGTATTCCTTGTGGTCAATCAATTTGTCGCGCATCAATTGCTTAAAGTGCGCTCCAATGCGCTGCAGGCGCGGCACGCGGTCCACCACGTCCGAGGCGAGATGAAACCGGTCGATGTCGTTCATCACCGTCATGTCGAACGGCGTCGTGGTCGTGCCCTCTTCCTTGTAGCCGCGCACGTGGAGATTATCGTGATTGTGGCGGCGATAGGTCAGCCGGTGAACGAGCCACGGGTATCCGTGAAAGGCGAAAATAATCGGCTTGTCCACCGTGAACATGGAATCGAAATCTTTGTCCGGCAATCCGTGCGGATGCTCGCTTTCGGGTTGCAGCGTCATCAAATCCACCACGTTGATGAAGCGGATGCGCAGGTCTGTAAAATGTTGCCGCAGCAAATCCACAGCCGCGAGCGCTTCCAGAGTGGGAATATCTCCCGCGCTCGCGACGACGACATCCGGCTCGCCATCCTGATCGTTACTCGCCCAGTCCCAAATGCCGATGCCCGCGGTGCAATGTTGAATCGCGGATTGCATGTCCAGATATTGCAGAGCGGGCTGCTTCCCCGCCACGATCACGTTCACATACTGCCGGCTGCGCAAACAATGATCCGCCACGGAGAGCAGCGTATTCGTATCGGGAGGCAAATATACACGCACCACGTCCGCTTTTTTATTCACCACCAGATCGATGAATCCGGGATCCTGATGGGTGAATCCGTTGTGATCCTGCCTCCATACGTGCGACGTCAGCAAATAATTGAGAGAAGCGATCGGCCGCCGCCATGGAATTCCGTTGGTTACCTTCAGCCATTTGGCATGCTGGTTGAACATGGAATCGACAATGTGGATAAACGCTTCGTAACAGGAAAACAATCCGTGGCGTCCCGTTAACAAATATCCTTCCAGCCAGCCCTGGCACATGTGTTCGCTCAAAACTTCCATTACGCGGCCATCGGTGGAGAGATGCTCGTCCGTGGGAAGAAGCGGCTCCATCAGAATTTTATCGGTCGCTTCATAGATGGCATCGAGCCGGTTGGAAGCCGTTTCGTCAGGACCGAAGACGCGAAAGTTTTTTTCTTTCTTGTTGCGGCGCATGACGTCACGCAAAAATTTGCCGAGCTCTTTTGTCGCTTCGGCAAACTGCGTTCCCGGCTTAACCACCTGCATCGCATAATCCCGGAAATCGGGCATGGCAAGATCTTTCAACAGCAATCCGCCATTGGCGATGGGATTTTTCCCCATTCTTCTGTCGCCAACGGGCGCGAGCTCCGCTAATTCACTTACAAACTTCCCATGCTCGTCGAACAGTTCCTCAGGACGATAACTTTTCATCCACACTTCGAGCGCGCGCAAATGTTCCGGATTTGTTGCGAGTTCGGCCAGCGGCACCTGATGCGCGCGCCACGTTCCCTCCACTGGTTTTCCATCCACCACGCGAGGACCTGTCCAACCTTTCGGCGTGCGCATAATAATCATCGGCCACAAAGGTCGATCTTTGACTCCGCCACGCCTCGCCCTGTCCTGAATGGACCGGATTTCCGCAACGATCGTATCCAGAGTTCCCGCCATCAACTGGTGCATGACATCAGGATCGTGGCCCTCCACAAAATAGGGATCGTAGCCGTAACCCGCGAAAAGCTGCGCAAGTTCGCCATCCGACATTCGGGCGAGAATCGTGGGATTGGCAATTTTGTACCCGTTCAAGTGGAGGATGGGCAGCACCGCGCCGTCCCGGGCAGGATTCATGAATTTATTCGAATGCCAGCTTGTCGCCAGCGCTCCGGTCTCCGCTTCTCCATCGCCCACAACGCAGCAAACGAACAGGTCGGGATTATCGAACGCAGCTCCGTATGCATGCACTATTGAGTAGCCTAGTTCTCCGCCCTCATGAATGGACCCTGGCGTCTCTGGCGCGTTATGGCTTGGAATTCCTCCCGGAAATGAAAATTGCTTGAAGAGGCGCCGCATGCCTTCTTCCGACTGCTGAATGTTGGGATATAAATCCGTATAAGACCCTTCGAGATAGGTGTTTGCCACCATCCCCGGACCGCCGTGGCCCGGCCCGGCAATATAGATTGCGTCCAGATCGTATTTCTTAATCAGGCGATTCATGTGCACGTAGATAAAATTCAGTCCGGGCGTGGTCCCCCAGTGGCCGAGCAATCTAGGCTTGATATGTTCGAGCTTCAGCGGTTCGCGCAACAGCGGATTCGCGAGCAAATAAATTTGACCGACGGAAAGATAGTTTGCCGCGCGCCAATAGGCGTTCATCCTGTTTTTCTCTATGTCCGAGAGCGGATTGCTTGATGCAAAAACCTTGACGGAACCAGGTGCGGAGGTGGTAGCCATTTTGATCTCCTTTTTAAAGGCCCGAGGTGGCCTCGTGCATTCAGAAAGTGCCGTGATTTATGAATCGACCAGGAAGCCGGATTAAACGAAACGGTTATAAGTTAGCGGGGGGCACGATGCAGTCAGCGGGGACCGCGAGTAAATAATTGGGCTGAACAGAGCGTCCTATAAATTCCGGACGTTTTGACTATACACCGACTGCCTACTTGCACAATCGGCATGTTGTTAAAATTGCTTTACAATTTAAACGCCGTGAAGCCGCCACAAACTCCGCAATGAGCTTCTCAAGTTCATTCCTGCGCGGGTGCGGCCCGGCCAATAAATTCTACACTCAAACATGAGAAATCGCTTTTAACTTTCTTACCCCATCCTGGAGCACTGGTGGGAGCATCTTTAATAGTAAGCAAAAAGGCGGCATAACGGTTTCCTAGAGGCCTCTCTGTCCCACGGTTTCGGGACAGAGAGGGTAGTCCTATTCAGGCTGCCAAGATTGTCAAGACTTGAAACGCGGAACCAATCGCAGCGCGTTCTCGCGTTGAATCATGCGCAAGTCGGCCGCGGAAATATCGAATTTATTCATTGCCAATGCAATTTTTTCAATCGTCCAGAACGGAATGTCCGACCCAAACAGGATGCGGTCTTTAGGAATAACGTTGAACAAGGCGGTCATGGCCGTCGGGCTGACCGCAACGCTGGCAATATCGTAATAAAGTTTTTTTAACTCGTGCTCGAATCCGTTCGGAATCGTGGCGTTGCGTTCTTCCGGTGTGAGCGCTCCGCCCGAGAGCCGCGCCAATAGCATCAGGATTGTTCCGCCGCCGTGCGAAAAAATAAAACGAATGTTCGGGCAGCGTATCAGCGTGCCGCTGTAAACGAGGTCGGTAATCGTGCGTGTCGTGTCCGTCGGGAATTCGATGGACGTAATATTCACGCGGGGAATCGGATCACCGCAGCAAGTCACCGTCGGGTGGACGAATACCACGGCATTGCGGCGGTTGAGTTCGTCCATCACCGGCGCGTATTTCACATTGCCCAGCAATTTTCCATTTTCGTAACTGGATAACAAACCGATCCCGTCCAACTTCAGCACGTCGAATATGTATTCGATCTCACGGAGACTTCCATCAATGTCCGGCAGCGGAATCGCGCCCCACATTCCGAAACGCCCGGGAAAATCCTTCCCCAACTGCGCGCCATACTCGTTCACGCTACGCGCATTCCTGCGCCCCTCTTCATTATTTCCAAACCAAACGCCCGGACTGGAAATGGAAGCGATCGCCGTGGACACGCCGTTCTGATCCATCTGATCGAGCGAGTAGTGCGGCGTCCAATTCGTGTAAAGCGCGCTTGGAACCGCCGGAGCGTCATCCACAATTCGCTTCAAGTTGTTCGCCGTATGCTTCGGCGGATAAATATGATGGTGCGTGTCGACGAT
>DATAPT010000202.1:0-3663 GCA_036265065.1 Candidatus Acidiferrales bacterium
CGAGTCCACTGGAGTAGACCCCGCGCGCGACATATAGCGAATCCATGACCCCCGCAACTCAATCTTCCGCCACAGCCAGCATGAACCGGATCGTGATTGCCACGAGTTTTAGTTTTGTGGTGACGCAGCTGGATGTGACCATCGTGAATGTGGCGTTGCCGCACATTGCCGCCAGCTTATCGGTGCGTGTGGCGGGGCTGTCGTGGGTCGTCGACGCCTACACGCTGCCATTCGCCGTGTTGATGCTTTCCGCGGGAGTGCTGGGCGATCGTTTTGGCTCTCGACTAACCTACTTGATTGGACTGGGAATTTTTGGAGTTGCATCGCTCGCGTGCGGTCTTGCGCCGAATGCCGCGACGATGATTGCGGCGAGGGCTGCTCAAGGTGCGGGAGCTGCTCTCCTGATTCCCAGTTCGCTCGCGCTACTCAGCCATGCGGCAGGCGACGATCATGCGTTGCGTGCGCGCGCCGTCGGCTTGTGGACCGCCGCCGGAAGCGTGGCCATCGCCGCCGGGCCGGTGATCGGCGGGTTGCTCGTCGCGAGCATGGGCTGGCGCAGCATTTTTTTGGTGAACGTGCCGCTTTGCGCCTTGGGCGTAGTCTTGACCCTGAAGTCCGTTTCTTCGACCGCTCATTCCGATGCCACGCGTCATCTCGATCCCGTGGGGCAATTGCTGTCGATCCTAGCGCTCACGGGATTGACATGCTCGGTCATCGAACTTCGCCCCTTGGGAATTCACCATCCGCTGGTCATCGGCGGAGCCATTCTGGCGGTCGTAGCGGGCTTCGCGTTTTATTTTGCGGAAACGAAATCCGCGGAGCCCATGCTTCCGTTCGGCCTTTTTCATTTGCCGAATTTCAGTCCCTCTGTAATTTTCGGGACGATCATGAATCTCACTTTTTACGGAATGATTTTTGTTCTGAGCCTGTACCTGCAGCAGGCGCGCGGATATTCGGCGCTGGGCACGGGACTCGCTTATTTGCCGATGATGATCACGTTTATTGTGTCGAACGTGGCCAGCGGCATGGTGGCGTCTCGCACGGGGCCGCGCTTTCCGATGATTCTCGGCTCGGCTGTGGCGCTGGCGGGATATGCGATGCTGTCGCAATTCGGTTACACGACTCCCTACGTTGCGATGCTTGCACCTTTCATTATTCTTCCGGCGGGAATGGGTTTTGCAATTCCTGCGATGACCGCAGCGGTCCTTTCCAGCGTGGATCGCAAACGCTCGGGAACCGCGTCGGCGGTATTGAACGCGTCGCGTCAGACGGGAGGAGCGATTGGCGTTGCGATTTTTGGCGCGCTGGTGGGGAACACGCCGGTTCAGATTGTGCAAGGATTGAGGATTGCTTCGCTCACATCGCTCGCGCTATTGCTGATCGCCACGCTCGTGGCGTGGAAATTTATTCGGCGAAGCCATGGAAACGTGGAAGTTGAAGGTAAAATTGGATTTCAGTTTGAGTAGGGTTTACGTGGCATAGGCTTCAGCCTGTGCGGTTTTAGTCTGAGCAATATTTAAAACTTATGGGATTTAGTCCTTGCAAGGGCATAAACCGCACAGGCTGAAGCCTATGCCACGTAAAGCTGATTTAGTTTGGTTTTGTTAGAGTTGCGCCAGCTAATTTTGCGGTGGCCGCCAACGTTGTTTGTGCTGCATTTAAACCCAAGAGAAAATCCTTGTCGTTGTACGTCGCGAATAAATCCGTCGGTTGGTGCCACTGCGGGTCCCAACCGTTGCCAATTTCCGTGCCGCGCTCATTTTCCCGAACGCTGATTGCTGCCACTTCATTCATGAACGGGTTGGAATCAGTGTTGGTCATGTGGCTGCCGACGCTCGCCGGATAATCCGTCGCGTATTTTTCGTCGGCTTGCTGGAATGTCCAGGCGAGGGCTTGCGATTGAGCGGCGAATTGGGAATTCACCTGGAATTCAATATTAACGTTCGCTTCAGGGCGCTGCTGTTTGCTGACGGTTCCATCTTCGCGAGGCATGCCATGATCGAACATCATCATGTCGTGCTGAATCATTCCCAACCATCTGGGTTCCGGATAGCGGCCCGATCCAGGCGGATTTTCCTTGCCCTGTAAATCTTTGCGCTGCGCGACATAAGCGGCGCTGCCATTCAGCCCTGTCTCTTCGTTGTTCCAAAAAATAAAACGGATGGAGCGTTCGGTCCGCACATCCGGATTGCTGAATATGCGAGCGAGTTCCATCACCAGAGCCGTGCCCGATCCATCGTCATTGGCGGCTTCGCCCCAGCCAATGCCGTCCATGTGCGCGCTGACGATATACATTTCTTCTGGATGCGTGGCGCCAACTTTGGAGCAATATATTTCTTCGCGAGCGCCCGGCACAGAGAGTGGGGAATTAAGCGTGCGTAATTTTGGATCCGGCTGCGCGTTGGGATCATTGTTGATTCCCGTGCGAACGCGCAGGCCTTTTGGCGTGCCGCCACCCACGGAAATGGCACCGGGCGGAGTCGGCGTGCCTGGGCCTCCCGCGGCATTTGCCATAGTGCTGCGCGGGTCCGGATTGGGCGGCTGGTAATCGTACTTGAGTCGCTCGATATTCGCGCAGCCGTAACTCTTCAGTTGAGCCTCTATCCAGTCGATGGCCTTGCGGTTCCGGTCCGTGCCCTGGCGGCGATCTCCGAATTGCGTGAGCCCTTTGACCGTGGCCTTGTAACGAACCAGGTTGAGTCGATCGACGAGAATTCTTGCGGGATCGGGCGCGGTTTGCGTTTGCGGCGCGCTGGTTTGGGCGGCCATCGCGTTAGGTATCGACTGCAAAATCAGAAAGCAAATTAGAACGGTCCAGGAGAATTGTGATCGCATGGATTGCCTCCACCCGCTTCAGCATTGGAGCGGTTCGCACATTTTTGAATATTTCATATGCCAACAGAGGAAGGGAAGCTTACTGCAAAAGAATCGTGGGACCAAGCGCCGGAATTATGTTGTGGAGAATATGGAAGTGTCGAAGGCCATGCCCATTTCGTCCCGAAAAACTCGGGACGAAATGGCCTCTACGAAACCCATCATCGGACAAGTGGCGTGGCCACTGCTCTGCGAATGGTTTTCGTAGAGGCCGTCCGCATTTTGGACGGGCTGGTTTTGTTGCAGTCAAAATTAAAGAGCGAAAACAAGGCGGCGCAAAAGAAAAAATCCGATCAGATATTTTCAGCGCGTTTGGGAGCGAGCTCGCCCATCAACATCAGGCTACGTTGCGAGAAAGGCAGATAAAGCAACGCCGCTGTGGCGGCAAGCGCGAGGCCCACGCCAATCTGGTCGACAAGCAGGAACGGCGCGAGCGCCCAAAGCTCATCAAGGGGAATCACGATCGGGAAAATGCGCAAAAACTTAACAGGCAAGCCACGGTATCCAAATACAACCGCCGACAATAAATACAAACGAATTGGAATGCCCACAAGCGCAGTGAGAATAAGCAGAGCAAAAATCCACTTGGGATGCTGGACCGCTTGGGAAAGGATCGGCTCCACCCAACGCAGCCTTGCCAGCGAAATGAAATAAAAAGATAAATACATGACTTGAATGAGCGAAAAAAGGATTTGCACAACGCCGCGCGGCGCATCGGGGAGATCATGCGAATCGCTCAGCCCCATCGTAAATTTTCGGTTTGGCAACGGGTCGGAGGTTTCCACATAA
>DATAPT010000203.1:0-3899 GCA_036265065.1 Candidatus Acidiferrales bacterium
GATCCCGATTCGGACACCAAGAAACCGAAATCGGGATTGGCAATGACGTTGACCCATGGCTCCGGTGTGCGCAGACCTTTGCTAAGTACAATGGCGTATTCACGACCGTCTTCCGTGAAGCCGCCCAATCCGTTGAACTGCTGCAGCCGAGGTGGTGTGATTTCCGCTGCGGAATATTTTGCGGTGCGGAATGGCCGCACGGGCACCACCGTGGGCGGCGCCGCGTATGACAACCGGCTGATTTGCTCGGCGAGCGTTCCGCGCTTGCTGAGTAACACTACTCGGGCGACGGCTTGCAGTTGCGCTCGAGTCTGTGCGGGAATCAGGTCGCCCCGCAGCAGGAAAATCTTTCCGCTGGCTTCGCTGCTATCCGGCGCGAGACGCAATTGGCTGCCGTGGACCAGCGCTTCGAGAGAATTCTGCAGGTCCTGGACGTAGGACGTACTTTTCTCATTGATGATTACCACGTCCGCGGAAAGTTGCTTCATGCGCCAGTATTCATGTGCGCGCAGCAATTGGCGGACCAACTCGATGTCATCGGCATCGTCGATGCGAGCGACCACGATGGGTAGATCGCCCGAGATTCCCTGCGACCACAGCGTGTGCACGTCCAGCGTCGTGTTGCTAAGAAGATCCCAACCGGGCCGCAGTGCCGCATCGGAATAGAGCACGGCGTTGGCGAGCGTCTGGAACAGATGAGCTTCTTCGGTACTGATGCCCAAATGGCGGAGTTGCACCTGCGCCTGCGTCCAGGCAAGAGTGAGCGTGCGTTCCGTAATTCTCGGATCGCGATATTTGTCTGCGATATTCAGCACATCCTCACGCGTGGATGCAACCAGGGTTGAAAAAATCAGGTGTGCAGTCTTGCCAGGCGCGATGCGTACCGTGCGCCGCAGACTGAGGATCGGATCGAGCACCGACCCTACCGAACCAGACAGCTTGCGGCCGTCCATGACGGACGCGGGATTTCGCAGGCTCCTGCCTCGCCCGACGAATTTCGCGCGATCCGTCTCGTACTCAGGAGGACCGCTAGACTCTTCGTCGGTCACCAGAACGTGAGCGCACCAGATGGAAGGTTCCTCTTCGGAACGCTTTCTTCGCGTGGCGAGCAATACTCCCATGTCCGGGACAAATTCTGTTTCGACGAACAAATTCGCGAACGCAGGATGAGCCGCGTCTGCGTTTTGAGTGATGAGGCAAATCTCGGCGTACGAAGTGACTTGAATGTCGCGCGTGCGAATGCCGTTATTGGTGATGGACACATGGCGCATTTCGCAATCGTCCTCGGAGGAGACGATTACCTCCATCGTTGTCGTCAGCGAACGATCGCGGCGGACGATTTCGGCATGGTCCTCGAAGAAAGCGGCCTCGTACGAGTCCGGTTCGGCGCCAATGGGTTGGTAGCCGACTGACCAAACGTTCCCGGTCTGCTGATCGCGCAGAAAAATGTAATTGCCCCAACAATCACGTGTCGCATCTTCGCGCCAGCGCGTGACAGCAATATCGCGCCAGCGGCTGTAACCGGAACCCGCAGCCGTGAGCATGACGGAATAGCGACCGTTCGACAAAAGTTGAGTCCGAGGAGTGGCATCGCTCGGGCTGGAAAAGCGCCGGACTGACGGCGGCAGGAATTCGCGTACTTGGGCCGTGCCCGAAACCTCTTCGGCGCGAGGTCTCGCCACAAGGACGTCGCGCGGCGTGCGCTCCTGTAGCAGAAGTTCCGTCGCTTGAATGATTGGCGCAGCGTGGAAGCGGCTGTACATCGCGTTATCATTCACTACGTTGGCCAGGGAGATCAGCACCATCCCTTGATGGTGGGCCATGTAGGTGCGTACGACTTCGACTCGTTTTCCCTCGGGCAATCGCGAGGCCGTATAGTCGAGAGCGTCATAGAATCCGAAACTCCCCCGGCCGTCCTCACTGGCAAGTCGCTCAAAATTCTCGAACGCGGCGACGGGATCGACCATCGCCGCCAGTCCGGTGGCGTATGGCGCGATTACCAAATCGTTGCTCAGGCCACGTTTCAGTCCGAGGCCGGGTACGCCGAAGCTTGAATATTGATATGTGAAATCGATGTCGCGCGCGGAGTAGGCGGATTCGGAGATGCCCCAGGGAACACCGCGTTCGGTGCCATATCCGATCTGGCGGGTGACGATCTGCTGATACGTTTGATTCAACAGACTGTTGTATGGCGAACGCATCATCAGCGCGGGCATAAGATATTCAAACATCGAGCCCGACCAGGAGATTAGCGCCGAGCCTTTGCCTACAGGCGTCAACGGCCGGCCGAGATGAAACCAGTGAGTGGGCGGCACATCGCCCTTCGCAATGGCGATAAAGCTGGCGAGGCGGGCTTCAGACGCGAGCAGATCGTAGAAATTGGGATCGAGAGAGCCGTCAGCGGCGCGATAACCGATGGAAAGCAATTGGCGGCCGCTGTCGAAAAGAAAACTGAAGTCCATGGACTCGAACATTTCTTCTGACCAGTCGGCAATCGCCAGTAGGCGTTGACGCACCTCCGCGGTCCGCTCGGCTGAAGCTTCGAATGCTCGGATGAGGGTGTCTATGCGGGCGACTTCCTCGCTGCCGGTATCGGAGCTATCGCTCGCCACGCCCCGTGCAGAGTTCTCGCGTAGCAGGGTGAGACCCTGTATTGCGGCTTCGAAACGTTCCTGGGCGCTATCGAGGGAGACTTCCGTGCGGAATAAAGGCTCGATGGATTTCCATTCAGGCGAGTCATCGCCTATTACTTTATTCGTGGTTGCAGCATAGGCGACGGTTCCGCCTTCAACGCCTGCGGCGGCGGCACGCACACCGAGCCCATTAACTTGTAACCACGGAAAAAACATGTGCGCGTCGCGGAGGTGAGAATCGGCGCATGTTTTGACGGCGGAAGCCCACGCAGTTAATTCCGTATTCGCAACTCCGCCCAGTTCGCTTGTTAGCGCTTGCGCCAGATCGAAAACCGCCTTTGCTCCATCTGACAATTCCAGTGCTTTCTCGGCTGATCCGAATACGTGATGCGGAGTGTCTTGAATGGATGTCTCGAGGGCGTCTATCGCGTTAGCAAGGCGCTTCTGCGCAACCCCGCTTGAGCGGTTCGTCTGGGCGACATCCGCCAGAGACTTGCGAAGCACTCGAATTGCATCGCCCAAACCCGCGCAGATGCTGTCATCATTCCGCGATTTCTGAATTAGCTCGCGGCACCCGCTCGCCAGCGTTAGAAGATTGCCGGCCAAGTTTCCGCTGTCTACCGAGGAGATGTACTTGGGATCGAGCGGGTGAAGGTCGCGCGTGTCGTACCAGTTATATAAATGGCCGCGAAACATCTCCATGCGCTTCATAGTTTCGATTGTGGAATCGAGACGATCAGACATGTCGAGCGTGCCGAGCCAACCGAAATCGCGCGCGGCCATGGTCGAGAGCAGATAGAGACCGATGTTCGTGGGCGAAGTGCGATGCGCCACCACGGGCCTCGGAGTTTCCTGAAAATTGTCCGGGGGCAGGAACTGATCCTCAGGAGTGACGAACTGCTCGAAGAAACGCCAGGTCCGGCGGGACGTTTCCCGCAAGGCTGCCTTGTGCGTCTCCGAAAACTTTTCCTTTTCCGGTTGGCGCGACGGCAGGCTAATCCAATAGGCAATTGCCGGTGATGCTAGCCATACCGCGACGAAGGGCATCGCAATAGGCAAGCTCTGCGGATGTCCCAAACAAATCAGGCCAAGCGCCGCGATCGCGACGAGTGTCCCGCCCAACATCCTGCCGAAGAAACTGTAAAGTTTCAGTTCCGCTTGATTGGTGGCCTGCGCGGCTGTAACCCACTCCAGCATGTGCTTCCGTGTGATGAATAGCCGGACCAGCGTGCGGATAATCGCGTCGGCCATGAGCCACGACTGGTA
>DATAPT010000204.1:0-2468 GCA_036265065.1 Candidatus Acidiferrales bacterium
CACCACGGTTTTGTAGCGCCCTCTCCGTCCCGCGGTTTTCGGGACGGAGAGGGCGACTTTGCTCTCAAATTGAGGCACTACCCAACCGCCGGTTCATTTCATTTTCCGGTGCGAAATCCATACAATAGGGCGCATGGGTTCTCCGGCGAGGAGTTCCTTGCGTTGGAGGCTTTCCGGCATTTCCATTTTTCGAGAAGGAAAAATTATGGCGACAACTAAAATCAAATTTCTGCAGAAGCCGTCTTGCACCAGTTGCCGCAAGGCCAAGGCGTTCCTGGAAAAACATAAAGCGGAATTGGATTTGCGCGATCTTGGAAAAGACAGGCTGTCGGTCGAAGAGCTGGACAAGCTGATCGGCAAGCGCGACCACCGGATGTTTCTGAATACGCGCAACGAGCTTTACCGCGCGAAGAAGATGAAAGAGAATCCGCCGTCGCGCGAAGAGACCCTGAAATTAATGGCGGCGGAGCCGAATTTGATTCGCCGGCCCGTGGTGATGCGCGGCGCCGAACTGGTTCTGGGTTACGATGAGGAAGGGCTGAAACGCATCGCAAAGTAGCGTTTTCGATTCAGGAAGAAAATTTATGGGAGTCGCGGAAAAAATCGTGTTGCTGCAAGGCGACTTGACGGAGATGGACGTCGATGCAGTGGTGAACGCCGCGAATAATGATTTGCAGCTTGCCGGAGGCGTGGCCGGAGCTATCCGTCGCAAGGGCGGCGATCAAATTCAGCGGGAATGCAACGACATTGGCAGCATTCCCGTGGGCGGCGCGGCCATCACGTCGGGCGGCGAGCTGCGCGCACGTTTTGTGATCCACGCAGCTAGCATGCAATTGGGCGGAGTAACCACGACGCACGCGCTGAGAAGTTCAACCGCGCACTCCTTGCGGATCGCGGGGGAGAAAGGGCTGCGCACCATCGCGTTTCCGGCCGTCGGAACCGGCATTGCCGACTTTCCACTTCCGGATTGCGCACAGATCATGCTGCGTGAGGTCGCCGAACATTTGAAGAAGCCCACATCTCTCGAGAAAATTTACTTTGTGTTGTTCGATGCTCAGGCTCTTTCCGAATTTGAGAAAGTGCGCTCGGAAATGGCTGTGGGGGGTGAATTCGACGCCGCGCCTCAGGCGGAACGCAGATGATTGTGCTGACTGAAAAAGTTCTTGTTGAATTAAAACAATACGAACATCCGCTTTTTACTTTCGATGCGCGTCCTGCTGCTGAGGGGGTCGAAGTCCTCATCCAGTATTCGCCGCCTGAGCCGCAGGTTCACACGTACGTGTTTCTGATGCGTCCGCGCGAAATTGAGAGCAAACAATTTCCCTGGATTTTTCAAAAGCAACTTTACGATTGCCTCCACGATTTCATCGTCGAGATGTTTACTTCCAATCCGCAGCGCCAGGACGCATGACGGCCCGTTCAACTTCGGAATCACGCGAGCGCGGCGAATCGCCCACATCCGGCGAACACTCGCGCGCGCTAACTGAAATTCTGGTGCGGCGTATTCACACGAGCGGCCCCATATCGTTCGCCGAATTCATGCGCGAATGCCTTTATCACCCTGTGCACGGCTATTATTCGCGGGCGAGCGCGCGCCGTTTTGGCGACTACTACACCAGTGTGGATGTGCATCCGATTTTCGGACGACTGCTCGCGCGGCAATTTGCGGAAATGTGGAAGCTGCTGGGTTCACCGCGCAAGTTCGTTGTGGCTGAGTCTGCTGCGGGAGTGGGAAGGCTCGCGGGCCACATTCTTGATTTCAGTGCGCGCGAATTGCCTGAATTTTATGCCGCGCTGGAATATGTGGCGATCGAACGGTCGACCGCGCGCAGGGCTGAGCAAGCGTCGCGCATGGCTTCGCACGTGGCCGCGGGGCATGCCTCGAGCGCAGCCGAAATTCCGGAGACAATTTCCGCTGGTTGTGTTTTTTCAAATGAATTGCTGGATGCTTTGCCCGTGCACCGCGTGATCATGGAACACGGATCATTCCGGGAGATTTTTGTCGGCTTCGAGAACGGACGCTTCATCGAACATCGGGGAAAGTCGTCTATGCCGGCGCTGGAGGACTATTTCAGCGCGCAGGGAATTACGCTGGCTGAAGAGCAGCAAGCCGAAGTGTGCTTTGAAGCTTGCGACTGGATCGAGAGCGCCGGGCGAGTCCTCGTTCGCGGATTTGTTCTCACCATCGATTACGGCCACGAGGCAGGAATTTTGTATAACGAACATCACAATCGCGGGACGCTGCTCGCCTACCGCGATCATACGGTCGCGGAAAATATCCTCGATGCGCCGGGGGAGAAGGACCTGACTTCGCACGTTAATTTTACCGCCATCAATTTGCGGGGACGTCGCGAGGGACTCGTGCGCACAGGGATTGTTACGCAATCGCAATTTCTGGTCGCGCTCGGGCGAGCGAATGAGTTCGCCGATTTGTATGAGCCGGGGCAAACAGAAATGGAAAAATTGCG
>DATAPT010000205.1:0-2567 GCA_036265065.1 Candidatus Acidiferrales bacterium
AGACCATCCAGTTTCTTGAAATCCAACTCCATCACGATCCTCCAAAAGCCACCGCTGTTTAAACATGGTCGCAAAATAAAAAACCCGCTGGCGCTTACCGCGCCAGCGGGTCTATGAGTGCGAATCTCGTTGCGCTACTCAAGCCTCCGCGAGCACGGTCTTGCGACGTGATGGTGATGATGACCGTGATAGTTCGCGGAGAACCTCATGACGCAAATTAATATACAAGAGCCATCAATTTGCGTCAAGAGAAACGCAGGAAAATGCAGGTTTTCGTAGCGTCCGGCCGAGTTTTGGGCGGGCAGCTTTTTTACAGCCCAATTCCAGGATGGATGGGCTCGTTTCCATCTGCTCACTCCTAATTCGATGGACACCGGGACATGTTACCCTGCACGAGGCGATAGAATGGCCGAGTCTTACCAGCATTATTCTCACGGCGCGCCAAGCGATCTTCAGGCTTCAGGAGAAAAAAGTGCATTCCAAACTTTTGTCCGACATGTTTGTTCTGGCAATTCCCGTGGCAGAGAAAATATTACGAACCATTATCGTTTATGTTTTTCTTGTGCTCGGATTGCGCCTGGCCGGGAAACGAGAACTGGCGCAGCTGAATCCCTTCGACCTGGTGGTGCTGCTGACGCTCTCCAATACCGTGCAGAACGCGATCATCGGCGACGACAACAGCGTGACCGGCGGAATCATTGGCGCTGCGACACTGCTTCTCTTGAACTATCTCGTGGTTCGTTTCCTGTTTCGCCACGAAAAGCTGGACAGGCTGGTAGAGGGAGACACAGCCACCCTCATCGAACATGGCGTGATTCTGGAAGACAATCTCGCAAAAGAATTGCTCTCGATTCAAGATCTTCGAGCAGCAGCACACAAACAAGGATTCGGAGATTTGCAGGAAGTGGATAACGCAACGCTCGATCCAGGCGGCTCCATTTGCTTCGTCGGCAAAAAACCAGATCCCGACGAAGAACGCCACCGGCAACTGATAGAACGGCTGGACCGGTTGACGGAAGAAGTGGCAACGCTGCGGCTGCGCCCCGCTCCGCCCACTTCTTAAGTGTGATTTTTTAAGATCAGCAAGAGTGGTTTTAGATGCTGTGGCGCCGCGGGACGCCGGCGCCACAAAAGCCAATTCAGCGCTAGTGCAGCAGAAAAACTGAAGCGGCGAGACCCAGACCGGTGAGCCCGGAAGCAAGTCCCAAAAACCAGAAAATACGCTTGCCGGAAAGCAACGCAAGAGAGGAAATTACAAGCGCGATTTCAAGAAACACTTCACCCAAATCGTACCGGTCCGCCCTGTGTTCCGCGCTGGCGGATTCCTTTTCATCATCTTTGGCCTTCTCTTCAATCTCCGCCTGTTCCTTCGTGTAGCGCTCGACCTCACTCTGATATTTATCGCGGACTTTCGCGGCCTGTTCCTTGTCCTTGAATTCGACCATGGAAAGCAGGTCGATGCTCATTTGATAGTTGTGCAGGCGAATATTTTTGGCCTGGTAGTAGGCCCACTGGTCGGTCGCGCGATTCTGCATCATCAATTCTTCGGTGTGCGAGCGATGACCCATCAGGGAAACAATGGCCACGCACACAGCGAGAATGGCCATGGTCACGGAAACGGGAACGAGCGAAGGATTCTCGCGACCGTGTTCCGCGTTCTCGCGCAATTCGCTTAATTCGTCTGCCATAAATCCTTGCTCCTTGATGATTTTGTGGCGCCGGCGTCTCGCCGGTGGTTTTGATTTGCTTCGCGATTAGGAAAATCCGCGGGCGGGACGCCGGCGCTACATCTACCCCGCCACAGCGCTCAATGCCTCTCGAAACGCGACGAGAGTGCGATCGATATCCGCATCCGTATGCGCGGCGGAAACAAACAGCGCCTCAAACTGCGAGGGCGCGATAAAAACTCCGCGATCGAGCAGGCCTCGAAAAAATTCCGCAAAGCGCCGCGTGTCGCATTTTTTCGCCCCGGCATAATCGGTGATGGCTTCACGCGAGAAAAATAACGTGAGCAGCGAGCTGACGCGCACCGCCGTCGCCGCAGCGCCTGTTTCTCGCAACGCCGCCGCGATCCCGTCTCCCAAACGTTTCGCGCGCGCTTCCAGCGATTCGTAAAATCCAGGCACGGCCAGAAGATCCAGCGAAGCGATTCCCGCGCTCATCGCCAGCGGATTGCCTGACAGCGTCCCCGCCTGGTACACAGGGCCGAGCGGCGCAACGCGGTCCATCAAATCGCGGCGCCCTCCATAGGCAGCAACGGGCAATCCCCCGCCGATAATTTTTCCAAGCGTCGTCAAGTCCGGAGTAATTCCAAAAATGGTTTGCGCGCCCCCATAGCACAAGCGGAAGCCCGTAATCACTTCATCAAAAATCAGCAAGGCTCCCTGCCGCGAAGTGATTTCGCGAAGAGCTTTCAGAAATTCAGGCTTTGGAGGAACGACGCCCATATTGGCGGCAACCGGCTCGACAATCACCGCGCCGATTTTCCCCGCGTGCACATCGAAAAGTTTTTCCACCGCCGAGGCGTCGTTGTACGGCGCATTCAGCGTCAACTCCGCGAGCGCTTG
>DATAPT010000206.1:0-2563 GCA_036265065.1 Candidatus Acidiferrales bacterium
GCCGACTGCCGACGCGGCGTCAAAAGTGAATGCGTCGGATTAATTAGAAGCCATCTGCGCGTGCTGACATTCTCGATGATGGCTCGATCGTCGTGACGCCCGCTGTAGCCCACCTCTTCAGAGGCGGGGATTTAGAGTTAACACGTCGACCTTGCCGCCGGGAAATCTACCCCCCCTCTGAAGAGGCGGGCTACAGCAACGGCTTGAGACGCGACGTGCCAGTGCGGTTTTGATTCATGGCGCGAGGAACGCGCTAGGCGTAGGCCGCCAAAACCTCTACCATAACTTGAGTGAGTAACCCTAGCGTTCATCGCCGCGTTTTTACGTCTACAGGCATCGTGATGGCGGGCATTCTGGCCAGCCGGCTGCTCGGATTCTTTCGCGAGTGGGCCGTGGCGCACCAGGTTGGCTCCAACGCGATGACCGATGTGTACTACGCCGCGTTTACTCTGCCTGATTTCTTGAACTACCTCGTGGCCGGTGCTTCCCTGAGCGCCACGTTCATTCCGGTGTTCGCAAAATACTCCGCGGAAGGCAACGAGGACGAAGCCTGGTGGGTTTTTTCCACCGTAATGACCTTCATGGGCGGGCTGCTGGCAACTTTGATCCTGATGGGCGAGATTTTCGCCCCTCAACTTGCGAATCTAATCGCGCCTGGATTCGGCCCGGCGGAACGCCAGCGTTTGATTTTTCTCACGCGCCTGATGCTTCCCGCGCAATTTTGTTTCTATCAGGGCAGCATTCTCAGCGCCGTGCAACATGCCAAGGGACGCTTTGTGATTCCCTCTCTCGCGCCGGTCGTTTACAACGTGATGATTGTCCTCGGCGGAATTTTTCTGGCATCGCGATACGGGATGACGGGCTTTGCGATTGGCGTACTTGTGGGCGCGCTTCTCGGAAATTTTCTGCTGCAAGTTTATGGAGCGTTTCAGGCAGGCGCAAAATTTCGTCCCAACCTGAATCTGCGCCATCCCGGATTTATTTTATTTTTGAAGCTATCGGTTCCGATTATGCTGGCGCTTTCGCTGGTGTTTACCGATGACTGGGTCATCCGCTGGTTCGGCTCGTACCTGCAACCTGCTTCTATTACATGGCTCAGTTACGGCAAAACCTTGATGCGCGTTCCGCTTGGAGTCGTGGGACAGGGCGTGGGCGTAGCATCGTTCCCGTTTCTTGCGCAGCTTTATTCCGAGGGAAAAATAGATGAGCTGAATCGCCTGCTCAATACCACCATGAAGTGGCTCATCATTCTGCTGGTGCCCATCTCGGCGCTCACGATTGCGGAAAGCTCGCCCGTGGTTTATCTGGTTTTCTCGCACACGCGCTTGCGCGGAGCAGACTTCACCGCGACGGCCGCAACATTGATGTTATTTTCTCTGGGCATGTTTGCCTGGGGCGCGCAAAACATATTGGCGCGCGGGTTTTATGCCACTCGCAACACACTCACACCGGCGATCGTGGGTACCGTGCTGGCCATCGCGAATCTTCCCGTGTATTGGCTCCTTGTGCGACACTTCCAGCATATCGGGTTGGCTCTGGCAAGTTCGCTTGGCATCACGGCGTACACTTTGGCGCTTTTCGCGCTTTTGAATCGACGGACGCATAATCCAGAGGGCGGAGCCATCGCCATATTTTTTGTAAAAGTTTGCGCGGCTTCAACGGTAGTCGCCTATCTGTGTCACCGGCTGCAAAATCTTCTCGAGCCGCACTTCGCGTGGCACACCATTCCAGGAGCATTCGTGCTTCTGCTGATTGTGACGTCCGTGGGAATTGTGTTGCTATTTATCGCTGCGAAATTGCTGGGCATCCGCGAATTTGAGGAACTTGGCGCCCGCGTCCGCAAAATGCTCACCCGCAATACAGCAGAGGCCGTTGTACCCGCCGCGTCCAAACATATCGAAGGATAATTCATTCGAAGTTAAATTGAGGTTCCCAACTGACGGGCACGTGCACCGCTCGCAGTTTAGATTTCACACGGCGACTCTGCCGCCCGAGAATCTAAACCCCCGCCTCTGAAGAGGCGGGCTACAGCACGCTGGAACATTGTTGAACATTTCAGAGCGACCGTGCCTATAGCGGGCGCTGGGGCGGGCCTAAGGCGTCACGGACACTGCGCGCCAGGGAATCGTGTGTAAATGGCTTCTGCAAAACGCGGACGGCTTTACCGCGCACGCCATGTTTCTCAATCGCGTCATCCGTGTACCGCTGCTTGTTAAACGGAGAACCTCCAAATGCCTTTGCGAATCCTCCTCCGATTTTTTTAAGTATGTGCAGCGGATTGGCGATCAAAACCGTTCCAATCGCCGCGCCCAGAATAATGATCAATTCCGCTGGCTGCATCAGAACCTTTAAATTGCCGTGCTCCATCAGATAGCCGGCAACGACGCAGCCGAAGACAATCACAATTCCAATAATTGAAAACATCGATGTCCAATCCTCCGAAATAATCCTGGATTCTCAGGCAAGAACGGTGACGCGATTTCCGCCTTTGGCAATACTTTCTTTTAGAGCCGCATCCGCTCGCGCGATTAAACTTTCAACGTTGTCTCCGGCCCGGCAGCCT
>DATAPT010000207.1:0-4756 GCA_036265065.1 Candidatus Acidiferrales bacterium
GTTACCTCCCAAGTTCTGCAATTTGATCCCGATCATCCGGAAATCTTGCTTTCCCTTCTCGATATCCGGTTTCTCGCAGGCGACGAAGAACTTTTTGCCGAATTGCGAAACCGGTTGATTCCCGAAGTCACGATTCGCGAATCTCATTCGCTGGTCGAACGCCTCGCGGAAATGACGCGCAATAATCACCGCAAGTTTGCGAACACGGTTTTCCATCTCGAGCCAAACGTGAATGAGGGTCCCGGCGGTTTTCAGGATTACGTGACGGGATGCTGGCTTGCCGCGATCTCCGCGATGGAAAAACATCACGCGTGGCCTGACCTTCAGACATATTTTTTGCCGTCAAACGCAACCGCGATGGGTTCCGCGCTGGAATTTTTTGCAGCCGTGCGCTGTTTTCTGCATTTTCGGAATAAAAGGGATCACAAAGTTTTGACCTGGGATCTGCAGGATGAGGCAGCGACTCGGAAGATTGGCGCGCACGGCAAAGAAATCGATCATGTTGCGGATTGGATGCGCGTTTATTATGGCCACGCGCGCGCCGTTGATCATATTTCCGGACAGCTTTTGGAAGAAATGCCGGCGGCCCAGTCCCTCTTCTACAGACAATTGGAAACCTGGCGGACAGGTTATTCGGATAACGATTTTTCGGTCGTCGACGGATTGATCTTTTTTCAGAAGCCTGAAAATCTGGTTGATCCAACCCTTTTTTTTCGCACATTCCTTCTGATTGCGCGGCAGGGATTCAAGCTGAGTCCCACGGCTGAACACCAGATCGAGTTGGCGATCCCCCATCTGGCGGAGCAATTACCCAGTGGAGCCGATTTTTGGCTTTTTCTTGAGGACGTCTTGCCGGAATTGCATGCCGCGGAAGCGCTGCGCGCGATGCACTCACTACATTTACTGACTCTTTTCCTGCCGGAATTTCAGGGTATCGACGCGCTTGCGGTGCGCGATGTCTCTCACCGATTCACCGTGGATGAACACACGCTTCAGGCGATTGAAAATTTGCACAGCCTGCGGGGATCGAAGTTTAAATGGGATGAAAGATACGCGGGCATTCTGGGCGAACTCGATCAGCCCGAATTGCTCAACCTGGCGATACTGCTGCATGACACGGGGAAGACGACGCTGGTGAAAGACCATATTCCGGCGAGTCTGGAAATTGCGGGGAAGTGCGTCGAGCGGATGTGTCTTTCCGAACCCGATCGGGAAACGGTTCTGTTCCTAATTCAGCATCATCAGGATTTGGGCGCGGGCCTGCGCAGGGATATTTTTGACCCGCGCACCATCGCGCAATTTGCGGAAAACATCGGCAGTCCGGAACTACTGAAAATGCTGTGTCTTTTTACATATGCGGACATTAAAGCGGTGAATCCGGAAGCGCTGACGCCATGGAAAGCGGAAGATCTCTGGCAGCTTTACATTGGCACAGCGAATTATTTCAATCGCAGCGTGGATGAGCGCGTCCATGGGGACGCGAACGACGAAGTGCTGAATCATCTTCGTTCTCTTGCCGCAGCCGCGGGGCAGAGGCTGCAAACATTTCTGGAAGGTCTGCCCCGGCGATATCTTCGCACGCACCCTGTTGACGAAATCTTGCGGCACTTTGAAATGGCTGGGCGCCTGGGGCAGGACCCGGTTCAGCTAGCCCTGAAACGCACGCGTCACTGGTACGAGTTAACCGTAGTGACCAAGGATCGGCCACGACTTTTTTCAACGGTTGCCGGCGCACTGGCCGCATGCGGAATGAACATCGGAAAAGCGGGGGCGTTCTCCAACGCCAGCGGCACGGTCGTGGATATGTTTTCGTTCACGGATCGGTATCGCGCGCTGGAGATGAATCTTCCGGCGTGGGAGCGATTCAAGACAACGGTTCACGAAGTGCTGGTCGGGAAGCGCGATCTGAAGCGCATGCTTCGTGAGCGTCTGGAAATGGAAAAAGATCAACCCGCAAGAGAAATGGCGCCGCCCCAGATTCAATTCGATAACGAATGCTCCGCGCACAGCACACTGATTGAGATTGTCACGCAGGATCAGCCGGGACTTTTGTACAAGATCAGTTCGGTTTTTGCCCAGCAGGAATGCAACATCGATATCGCGCTGATCGATACCGAAGGGCAGACGGCCATCGATGTTTTTTATCTCACCGCCGCTGGCGGGAAACTTTCGCCCGAGCACCAGGAACGGCTGCGCAAATCGCTGTTAAGCGAACTCTCCCTCCTGAAATAAAGCGCTTCTGGATGAGTAATGTGGTGGTCGTATCCACCACGCATTTCGCTTAAATTGTTATACACATAATTTGTAATTATTGGTGTATGATTTGAGAATGGGCCGGACAAACATTGTGTTGGATGACGAATTGGTGCGTAAGGCGCGCAAGCTTACACGGCTGAAAACGAAACGGGAGATCGTTGGGAAAGCGCTGAAATTACTGGTCGATTCGGAAAGCCGCAAAGGCATTCTGAATTACTACGGGACTGGAATTTGGAAGGGAGATTTGGGGCGAATGCGGCGAAATCGCGCCTGATCCGAATTGATCCTTATTGACACTTCGGTTTGGATTGATTTCTTCAGGTCATCTCCGGGTCGCGCCGGGAACGAGTTGCGCCGGATGATCGAAGAAGCGGAGCCTTTTGTTCTGACCGGCGTGATTGTCACAGAAATTCTGCAAGGGCTCAGACGCGATTCTCAACGAATTGAACGTTATCTTTCTTTGTGGGAAATGCTGGAGCCAGTTGGATTCTCTACTTATTCCGAGGCGGCTCGTATTTCGAGGCTGGCCCGGTCCAGAGGCGTCTCGCTGACCACGATTGATACGGTGATCGCGGCGATCTCGCTCGAACACGATGCATCGCTTTTCACTCTGGACAAGGACTTCTCGCGAATCGCTCGTTTCACGCCGCTTCGTTTATACGGATTGCCTCGATTTCCGCATTAATCAGGCCATAAAACCAGGTGGAGGAGTTTAGAATACATCCTGAAAAAACCTGCTTCATCCACCGTAACCTTTTCCTCGTATAGTAGTAATATAAAGAGAATGGTAGATGACGTGGCCGCACTGGAGGCTTTTTATGCTGCTAAAACAATCACCTGAATTCAAATATTCGGATGTCACTCCGCGCGAAATTTATGTGAATCGCCGCAAATTCCTGTATGGAATGGGGTTGGCGGGGGGGCTGGCTCTGGCCGGAAAAGGGTTGCTGGACGTGCTTAATCCTTCCGGGCGCGCCTATGCTTCCACGAAACTTGGCCCGCTGGCTTCCAGCCCGTTCAGCACCACGGAAAAGATCAGCCCTGAGCAAGTGGTGACGACCTACAACAATTACTACGAATTCGGCACGGACAAGGCAGACCCGGCGAAGAATGCCCAGAAATTTGTGACGACTCCCTGGACGGTTTCGGTGGAAGGGGAAGTCGGCAAGCCGCGCAAGTTTTCCATGGATGAAATATTAAAGCTCGCGCCGCTCGAGGAGCGCATTTACCGGCACCGGTGCGTGGAAGCCTGGTCCATTGTTGTGCCGTGGGTTGGATATTCGTTCAGCACGATTGCGAAACTCGTAGAACCCAATTCGAATGCGCGCTATGTGGCGTTCGAAAGCTATTTTGACAAGAAGCAGATGCCGTTGTGGGGCCGCGCTGGAATTGAACTGCCTTATGTCGAGGGGCTAAGGATGGATGAAGCGATGCATCCGCTCACGCTGCTTTGCATGGGCATGTACGGGGAGACGCTTCCGAATCAGGATGGAGCGCCTGTGCGCATGGTGATCCCATGGAAATACGGGTTCAAGAGCGCAAAGTCTCTAGTGAAGATCAAATTCGTCAAGGACCAGCCGCCCACCACCTGGAACATCACGAATGCGCATGAGTATGGCTTTTATTCCAACGTGAATCCGAAAGTGGATCATCCGCGATGGAGCCAGGCGAAGGAAGTGCGCTTGCCGGGTTTCTTCAAAAACACACCCACGCAAATGTTTAATGGATACGGCGATCAAGTGGCGAGCCTTTACAACGGCATGGACCTGAAGAAAAATTACTGAACGGAAGACCAACATGAATTCCATTTTGAAGAGTAAATGGACGAAGGCCGTAGTGTTCCTGATTTGCCTCGTCCCGCTGGGCATTCTTGTCTGGGATGCGTTTACCGGCAACTTGAGCTCGAATCCCACGCAGTTTCTGGAGCATGCCACGGGAGACTGGACGCTGCGATTTGTGGCCATCACTCTGGCGATATCGCCGCTGCGCAAAATTCTGAACCAGCCTCAGCTTATCCGGTTTCGCAGAATGCTTGGGCTTTTTGCGTTTTTTTATGGGTGCTGCCATTTCAGCGTCTATCTGACCTTTGATCAGGTATTTGATATTCACGGGATTTGGGCGGACGTGATGAAGAGGCGTTACATCACCGTGGGATTTACGGGCTTTGTTCTGATGATTCCGCTGGCGGTTACCTCCACGGCGGGAATGATTCGCAGGTTGGGCAATCGCCGGTGGACAATCCTGCACCGCGCGATTTACATAACCGCTATCGCGGGAGTAATCCACTTTTACTGGCTCGTTAAATCAGACATTCATCTGCCACTCGAATATGCCGCGGTGATCGGAATTCTCCTCGGATGGCGAGTGTATAACCACTTTACAAAGCCCGTTCATGCAGCGCCTGCCGCGAGGCCCGTGGTGAAACAAAGCACATCTGTGGCTCCGGAATAGAAGTTGCTTTCCCGTTGCCTGAACGTAGCAATTTTGGGGCAGGTCAAGT
>DATAPT010000208.1:0-4273 GCA_036265065.1 Candidatus Acidiferrales bacterium
ATTATTTCTATTCAAGATTCAGGTGCAATCGTTCGTCGTATGGACTGCCAAGCATGGGGTCGATTTGCCGGCGAAATTCTTTTGTGTGCGCAGCGGCAACGTGCTCATCGAAAGCTTTCTGGTTTTGCCACACTTCGACGATCGAAATATGGTTGACGCGCGAAATTTGCGCTCCGGCTTCGATGCGCACAAATCCTTTGTCTTTGTGGCTATCCGCAACATATTGCTGCACTAATTTCGTGCCCTCGGCCGTATTCGGCGGCACGATATCCACGTGCGTGACAACATAAATCCTGTCATGCGCGGCGGATTCCTGGGCCAGCGCCCATCCCGCAAGGCTGCTGCAAGCCAGCAGAAGTACAGCGCACACCTGCAATAGCGGGCGTCGCGTGAATTTCCATTTTGATTTTATCGGCATAGCTTCCACCTCCGGTTGAATGTTTGCTTCCATTTGAACCGTTTTGAATCCTCAGCGTCTCACGGCGCATCCAAACGAATTCCCAACCCGCATGTATATCATGTTGGCAGGGCTCCGCGAATCACGTATGATAGAAAATTGTCCGCTGACCAAGCGACGCGACTGTAGCCCCGGCAACTGGCCGGGAGCCGCGCAGACCGGCCAGCCGGCGGGAGATCTTCCATGAAACCGAACATTCACCCGGACTATCATCCGGTAACCGTACATTGCGCCTGTGGGCACACTTTCCCCACGCGATCGACGATGAAGGGCGAGTTCCTGCGCGTCGAAATCTGCTCGAACTGCCACCCATTTTTTACGGGCAAGCAGAAATTGCTGGATACGGCCGGCCGCGTCGAGCGCTTTACGAAGAAATACGAGAAGGCTGCCGAAGCTCAGCAAGCCATCAAAGACGCCAACAAGAAAAAGCGCTAATCATTTTTAAAAAATACCCGCGTTCTCACCGGCGTGCAATCTATTCGGATGGCGCGCCGGGGTGTAGAATGTCGCGCGAGATATGGCCGCGCAATCGATGAGTTCACCGATGAGTTCACCGCAGCCGGAACGCGTGCAGTTCGAAGCCGCCGCGCCGCGCATTACGCTGCGCAATCATTTCGCGCATCCCTACGATTCGGCGATTGCCGCGGCGCGAACGTGCTATGCGCCGCGATTGATCAATCCGGAAGAGGTCACCGACAAGCAGCGGTTGCAGATCGGTGCGTCTACTTTTTATGGCGGGCATCACACTGTTTTTCAGCATGCGCATTTTGAATTTGGTCTGGAAAATGTAAGCCGCCAATTCGTCTGGTCCTTCCTGCACGCGCATCCGTTTTACAATTCCGAGCAGCAGAGCCAGCGTTACGTGAAGCTGGATCATGCGCAGGCCTATTTGCCCGCAGAAACGCCGGGCTTTGGCGCGGCGGAACGCGCCATTTACGAAGACGCGATTGCACGCGCCTGGGGCTCTTACCGCGAGTTGACGGGCCTCTTGCGCAGCGATGCTCACGAAATTCTGAGCGATATCTGGCACATCGGGCCGATGTCTCACGCCAAGCGTGTGTTGAAAGTGGACCGCCAGGCCGAGAAGCGTGCCATTGAAGTTGCTCGCTACGTCCTGCCCGTGGCGGCGGCCACGACAATGGTGCACACGCTTTCCGGCATCGTGCTGCACCGGCTGTGGCGCATGGCCGCTGCTTCCGATACGCCGACCGAAGCGCGCGCGGTGATCGGCGAAATGGTCGCGCGTGTGCGCGAGATCGATCCTCAATTTTTTGACCGCTTCGACAACGTGCCGGTGGAGCAGGAGGAATTGCCGGAGTGGTCGCACGCGAAGGCCGCCGGCTCCGCTGCACACGCGGAAGAGTTTGCGCGCGAGTTTGACTCGCGCCTCGCCGGCCGCGTCTCGCTCCTGACGGATTATTCTCCAAATGCTCCGCGTGTTATGGCGGATGCCTACAGAGCTGTGGTTGGGCTCACGGAAAGTGCGTGCCCGGACGTAGAGGCGATCGACAGGCTGCTCAATCCCGCGCGCAACACATATCGTCTGGAAACTCTGAACATTGGCGTGCACGCGCCAATCATGCGCGCGCTGCAGCACGCGAATTTCACGTTTGCGAAAAAAATCAGCCACACTGCCGACAGCCAGGACCAGCGCCACCGCATGGTACCGGGGTCGCGGCCACTGCTGATGCTGAGCGACACGCGTTCACCGGATTACGTAGTGCCCATGCTGATCGCGGGAAATGCGCGTGCTCGCGAAGTGTATGAGCGCGCGATGGCCGATGCGTGGGCCGCGAAAAACGAATTGCTGGATCGCGGAGCGCCGCTGGAAATCGCCATGTACTTGCTGCCGAATGCGAAGTCCATCCGACTGGTCGAGACCGGATCTCTGCTGCACCTCTTGCACAAGTGGACGATGCGCACGTGCTTCAACGCGCAGGAAGAAATTTATCAGGCGTCCATGGAGGAGGTGGAGCAGGTTCGCGCCGTGCTTCCTTCGCTCGGGCGCTATCTCGGTCCGCCTTGTTACATTCGAGCGGGAGTGGCCACGCCAATCTGCACAGAGGGCTCGCACTTCTGCGGGGTGAAAGTTTGGGAAGAATTCCCAAAAATCGAGCGGCGAATTTGATTCTCGCGCGTCTGAATCCCTGTATGACACATCTTCGGAAAAACGATCATCTAAAAAATTAATGACGCGCCGCGGAAGCCTCGTCTATTACCTCGCCTCATGGATATGCGGAGGACTGTTTCTCACCATTGCGATGTATTTGCAGGAGCGCGCTTCGCCGCAGGGAATGGGGATGGGGCCCACGGGCGCGGGCGCCGCGATTATCACGACGTATTTTCTGGTGCTGGTTTTCTGCGCGTTTCTTTCCGCGGTCTTCGCGTTTTTTCTGCGGCGAACGATGCGATTGCTGCATGCGGAAAGCCTTTGGCAATGGGTGCTTGCCGGAACTGTCCTCTCCATTCCCATGGTTTGGGCCGTGCGTTGGGCGTCTCGTCTGATGGATTTATCGGAGATACAGGGCATTTGGCGCGAGATCGCCATTTTGCTTTTTCTCGGCGTTCGCGGGATTGCGGAGAATCATCCGTTTCTGGGATTGCCGGTGGCGGCGCTGAATGCAGGCGTTTTGTTTTTGATTCATCGGGCGTTTGGGCGGGAAGTGACACCTCCGGAGAAGAAGCAGGATTGAAATCCTTAGTTTTAAGTGGGGATTTTGACATGCTGCAAAGGCCCCGCCTCTGACTCATTCGCATTCTCTCGGGGCAAGAGAGGCGTGCTACAGCAGGCGGCTAATTCTGGCTGCGAATTTCAAATCACAAAATTTCAAATCGTGAATTTCAAATTTGAAATTTCTGCGCACGAAATGAAAATCACGATTCACAAATCACGATTCACGAATCAGAATTTTTTAACTCCGCCATTTCAGCGTCACCGGGCCATCCAGAGGATGCATCATCGGCTCACCTGTCTGCAGGGATGCTTGATATGCGGCCTTCAGTTGAAAATACCAGCGGGCTTGCTTGTCGGCGTCGTCGATCAGCATCATGCGCGGCTGCACTTTCAGGCCGGGTTGCTGGCGGTTGATGACGTCCTGATCCTGCCCAATAAAACGATTGCCGAAAAATTTCAGAAATGGCGTTACAGGAAACCAGCGGAAAAGATTCCATGCGGCCACGAAATCGAGGCGGCATAAATCGCGGCGAATGGGAGTGACGGTCGTGCGGTTAGTGAAAAAGTATTTGCCGCAGCGAATGATTTCCGTGCGCATATTGGGCAGCACGAAATCGATTTGCGTTGTCACTTCTTCTCCATAAATTCGCAGCAATTTATAGGGGCCGCTGTTGGCGGACGGCGCGTGCGAACTCATGCGGAAGCCGAGCGGGATGGGCTCAAACGTTTTGTGTTTTTCGCGAATGCTGCGGCGGCTGCGCCAATACCAGGATTGATGCACGAACGGGCCGTGCGCGGGATCCATCAGGCCCGTGATGGCCGTATCCATGTTGCAGGTCAGGTCGGCGGTGAGATGCGCGATGCGATAGCGCTCGCTGAATTTTGGAAGCTCGGGAACGGGCGGAATCGCCGATCGATCGATTTCCCCATTGGGCAAGCGTGCGGCGCGGCCCTCAGGATTTGCCAGATACACCCAAATGTAGCCGTCACGCTCCTCGCACGGAAAGCTGCCCGCGAAGATGCGCTCGCATTGCAGCTTGGAATCCGCGGTGATGGAAGGAATTTCGCGGCACTGTCCGGTGTGCGCGTCAAATCGCCAGCCGTGGTAGGTGCATTCCACAGTCTGCCCATCGCACGTTCCG
>DATAPT010000209.1:0-3245 GCA_036265065.1 Candidatus Acidiferrales bacterium
CCAGATGTACGATCAATTCGGCTTCGAAACTCCGGGATCCGGAGGCATGCCGCCGCAGCCGGGAAATGGCGGAGACGTCCACTTCGATTTTGGCGGCTTCGATTTCGGCGGCCAGGGTGCCGGCGGCGCGGGTGGAGGCCCAAGCTTCCGCGATCTGTTCAGTCAATTCTTTCGCGGCGGCGGGGCCACGACCGAAGCTCCAACCCAGGCGGAACCCGGCTCGAGCCTCGAATATCAGATTGAAATCGGTTTCTGGGAAGCTGTGCGCGGCACTATAAAAAAACTGACCATCTCGCGCCTCGACGTCTGCACAGAGTGCCGCGGCACGGGAACGGTGGGCCAGCCGCAAACCTGCACGGCGTGCGGAGGCTCGGGCCAGGTCACGCAGACCAGCGGAAAGATGCGCTTCAATCTGACCTGCTCGCGATGCGGCGGCTCGGGACGCGTTCGAAACATTTGCCGCGTTTGCGGCGGCGAAGGCCGCGTGCGGCGCGCGGACACGATTGACGTGCGAATTCCCGCGGGCGTGCAAACCGGCTCTCGCGTGCGCGTTCCCGGACGCGGCAATGCCGGAACGGGCGGAGAGCCGCCGGGCGATCTGTACATCATCACGGATGTTCAGCCCCACCCATTTTTCGACCGGCGCGGAGACGACATTTATATTTCCGTTCCCATCACCGTGACCGAAGCCGCGCTCGGCGCGAAAATTGAAGTGCCCACGATCGATGGACCTTCGCGGCCTCTGCGCGTTCCTCCGGGAACCAACAGCGGGCAAAAATTGCGGCTGCGCGAAAAGGGCGTGCCTTCCGTGCGCACGCCGGGACATCGCGGCGATCAGTACATCGAACTGCAAGTGGTGGTGCCGAAGCCGGTGGATGAGCGCGTAAAGGAACTTCTGCGAGAGCTGGAAAAACTTGCGCCGGAAAATCCGCGCAAGGATTTATTTGACCGGGCCAACGTGTAAGGAGTGCAGCCATGGCGCGCGCAACCACAAAGCGAAAAAAAACCCGCGCTGGATACATGATTTCGGCCGTAGCGGAACTGTACAAGCTCCATCCGCAAACGCTGCGGCTGTACGAGCGCGTGGGACTATTAAAACCTTCGCGCTCTGACGGCAACACGCGGCTGTACACGGATTCCGACCTCGAGCGGCTCGAAGTCATCCTGACGCTGACGCGAGAAATGGGCGTCAACCTCGCGGGCATCGAAATTATTCTAAACATGCGCGAAAAAATGGCCGAAATGCAGCAGCAGATGGAAGCGTTTACTTCCTTCGTGCAGCAGGAACTGGCGCGCGGCATGCGCTCGGCTGGCGCAAAGCCGCAGGGCAATGCCCTGGCGCGAGTCCCCGCGCCGAAAGTGATTCGCGTGCATAAGTAGCGTGATTTGTGATTTGTAATTCGTGATCTAAGAATCATGATTTGTGAATTGTAAGTTGCGAGTTGTGATTTGTTATTGTAGCGCTTCGTAATTGGTGAATCGCATTTTGTGATTTGAAATTTCAGATTTGAAATTTTGTAATTCGTGAATTTTTCTTCCTTCTCATTCCCATCGACCCACATTTTGGCGCCGGCGTCCCGCCGGCGAGACGCCGGCACCACAAAAACCAGCATTCGCGTGACACATCCGCATCCGGAATGAATTTATTGCGTCCAATTTTTTGGATTTTTTTTCTTTTCCACACGCGCCACCGCTTTCCACAGGCGCGGACATCTTGCACAACTTCTTGCGCGCGCCTATGCTCATGGCATGGCACAACCTGATTGCCCGATTTGCAATGGCTGCGGCTGGAAAGTGGTCGAACGCGTATCGGAAGAAGAAAATCGGAAGCGAGTTTCGTGGGAAAAACCCTACGATGGCCCGGACATCAAGCGGCGCGTCTGGGCCGTGCCGTGCGATTGCACGGGCAAGGACCGCGCCTCGCGTGTGATGGGTCGCGCGCGCATCCCCAACCGCTACGAACATTGCGACTTCGAAAATTTTGACAAGGATTTATATGACACCGGCCTCGACGGCACCTCCGCGCTGGCTTGGAACCGCAGCCTCGAGCAAGGCAGGCTGGTGACAGAAGCTTTTGCGCGCGATTACCCGACCGGCGCGGAAACGGGATTGCTTTTAATGGGGCCATGCGGAGCGGGGAAAACGCATCTCGCCGTAGCCGCGCTGCGGCAAATTGTTTTGCGCGGGCACACCGGACTTTTTTACGATTACCGGGATCTGCTGAAAGAAATTCAGGGCAGCTACAATTCAGAAAGCCAGACCAGCGAGCTGAGCGTGCTCGAACCCGTGTTGACGGCTGACGTTTTGCTGCTCGATGATCTCGGCGCAGGCAAACCTTCTCCCTGGGCGCTCGAAACCGTAGGGCACATTCTCAATACTCGTTACAACGAAAAACGCGTTACCATCTTGACCACAAATTACCTTGACCGTGACGATGATTCTGGATCGAAGCCTGCTCGCCAAACATCTCGATTCCCTTCCGGGCAAACCGTTTCTATTTCTCGCGAGGATTCGCTTACGGACCGTTTAGGTGTACGTATCCGCTCCCGTTTGTATGAAATGTGCCGCACAGTTGAATTTGATGCTCCCGACTATCGGCGCAAGGTCCGCCAGGCGGGACGCATGCGATCGTAAGTCGTGATTTGTGAATCGTGATTCGTAAAAATCTTAAGTCGACAGTTAACAGTAGCGAGTCGAGAGTTTTTACTTGTCTGCGTCACTGATTGCTACCTGCAGCTTGTCTCTTGACTCTTGACTCTTGACTGTCAACTCTCAACTTTCTCTCTCGATTTACCTCCCGGCTTTCATTGACATAGGCCACAGGCCGCAGGTATCATCCCCACGGTGCGGCCCCTGGGTGGGAAGCCGCCTTTCCTTCCTTGCACCTCCCCGTGACACGGAAGATTGACCGAGCGTTTTTTTACGCCGGGCGCAAAGCTAGAACCTCACTGGAGGCAGTCAGATGTTTTCCGACAACGAAAACCCCGGCGCGGAGCTATCCGCCGGACAAACAGCAACCGCCGCTACGCCGGCACCGGAACAAACCGAAAACGTGGAAGCCGCACAAGCTGTGGCCAAAGCGCAAGAAACAATGGACACTGTTCCAACGCCTCCGGCGGAGCCAGCGGTAGTTACTGAGCATCCCGCAGAGCCTGTGGCCGCTCCTGATGGCTTGGCCGCCGTGGAGCATACCAACGTGAGCGATATGGTGGAAGAAGCCGTCGATTCCGGCGAGCCGGCCACGG
>DATAPT010000210.1:0-6895 GCA_036265065.1 Candidatus Acidiferrales bacterium
GGATTTAGAATTCTCTTTCTTTCCACCGCGCGCGAACGAATTCGCACGAAAATTCGAAATCACCTTAATGCTTGCGCCACACACCTTGCAACCTACGTTTCCAGTTTGAAACGCGTGGCTGCCAAACGATAGAGCCTCTGCCACAGCGTGCGATTCATGGTGACTACGATTACGGACATGAGTACGGTTGCCGTCAGAAGGACTGGCAAATTTCCGCTATCGGTGGCGCGGCTGATGGCTGCGCCCAGACCGCGTACGGAAAGCGTTTGTCCCTGAAAATGAAAGTACTCGGCGACTATGCTGGCATTCCACGCGCCGCCGGAAGCTGTGACCATTCCTGTTACGAGGTACGGAAAAATTGCCGGGAGAATTAAACGCCGCCAGCGTTCCCATCGCGTGAAGCGGAAGACGTTGGTGGCTTCCTTCAGATCGGTGGGGATGGCCATGGCTCCGGCGATTACGTTGAACAGGATGTACCACTGCGTGCCGAGGAGCATCAGCGCCATGGCGGCGATTCCCATGCCACCGCCGAATCGGATGAGCAGCAAAAGAAGGACGGGAAACAGGGCCGTCGCGGGAACCGAGGCGGCAATCTGCACGAGAGGCTGCGCAATTTTCGCGACTCGCGGCGTGGTGCCAATCCAAACGCCTACGGGAACGGTCCAGAGCGCGCCAAGCAGGAGCGACGCGTTCACACGCAGAAATGTGAAGGCCGCATCGCGAGCAAGAAAAATCAGCTGGCGTTGCCCAAGATGTGAAATCGTTCCCAGCGCTCGATAAGAAAGCCACGCAATCGCCACGACGGCAATCGCCGCAAGCACGCGCAAGATCCACCGATTCAAAGAATTTTTTGATGATGCGCGCTGCACATCCGGATTATTCTTCACAACAAAAGCTCGTGTTACGCGCTCTTCCACCGGAGTGATCGCAACGCGATAAAACGCGGAAAGAATTCCGGACCGGCGCAGCACCTGTAGCACGAAAGATTGCGGCGGGTGACCTTCCACGGACTCAAACTTGAATTTATCCGACCATGCAATCGCGGGGCGCCAGACGAGTTGATCAAGAAGGACGATCACGAAGATCATCGCCGCCATGCCCCAAACGATCGCGCGTGTATCGCCCGTGCTCGCGGCTATCTGCAAGTAAGACCCCAGACCCGGCAACCGGAAATCGCGCGTACCCAGCACGAACATTTCGCAGGCCATCAGAAAAAAACACCCGCCAGCCACGGACATCATCGAATTCCACACGAGCCCGATGGCTGCAAACGGCAATTCCAATTCCGTGAATCGCTGCCACGCGCTGAAGCGATATAGCCGCGCTGCCTCGTCCAATTCGCGCGGAATTCCTTTCAGCGATGCGTAGAAGCTGAACGCAATATTCCATGCCTGCCCCGTAAAAATCAGCAGGATGCAACCCAGTTCCAGGCCGATCTGCCTGTGCGGGAAAAGCGCCACCATGGCGAGCATCACTCCCGGAAGAAAACTCAGCACAGGGATGGATTGCAGAATATCGAGCAAAGGCAGCAGAATTTTTGCCGCGCGTTCGGATTTTGCCGCTGCCAGGCCGTATCCCAAGGCAAATAGAAGCGAAAAAATATAAGCGATCGAAATTCGCACCAACGAATAGGCCGCATACAACGGCAACGCAAGCGGGCTCGTAGAAATATTCGCCACCGGCGCAAATGGCTCAAACCACACGCGCCCGGATGCAAACAGAGCGTAGAGAATCGCCAATAATCCGACAAAAACGGCGGCATCGGCCCAAAGCGGGCTTGTCCATTTGGTGCGTTCGGAAACAATGCGAAAGACAGTGTCGCGGTGAGGGATGGATTCGAGTTTCATGGGCGGGGAAACCGGGAACGGATCACGGCTTGGTCCGGCTCAGCCGTCCGGTTACGGAGTCATAATCGAAAAGCTCCGCGTAGCGGCCCCATTGAATTGCGGTATCGAGTTGTTTGTGAACTTCGCCATCCGTGAAATGTTCGTCCAGCAAATCATGGAAAAAATCGAGAAGCATGGTGCCGTCTTTTTTGGTTTGTAAGGCGGAATCGATCTGCTGGAGTATCGGCACATGCGCAAGTAGAGCTTCGCGAAATATTTCCTTGCGCCTCTGAATATCGCCGGCGGCAAGCTCGCGGCCCAGTTCCGTAATTTCCGCGTCGCCCTGCTCGACACGCGCAAATCCCAGCAACACGCACGCCTCCACGATCGGAAGCAAATCGTCGGACTCAAGCATTAACTGGTGCGAGACGCGGTGAAGATCCTCGCGCCCGCCATGATCCACCAGAATTTCGAGCAGCCCTGCAATTCCACCCGCTCGCACGTGGGGCAACCTGACGTAACGCGGCGCGGGCGCGGCAATTGCTGGCGCTGCCAACGCGGATTTCATTTCGGCGGGCTTGGCGTGCTCAAGCTCAGGCTGCGTCAGAACCCGATAAATGTGATCGACCAAGGATTCAAAGGGCTCGGACTTGCGGCTGCGCGGTTGTGGCAGCGTGATTTCAAAATCCTCGCGAATACGCGCCGGGTGGCTCGCGAGGACAACCACGCGATCGGCCAGCCCCACGGCTTCTTCGATGTTGTGCGTGACAATAAAAATTGCCCGCGTCGGAATCTTCCGGTCATTCCACAATTCCATTAATTCGCCGCGCAACGTTTCCGCCGTCAGCACATCGAGCGCGGAGAACGGCTCGTCCATGAACAAAACTTCCGGTTCGATCACGAGCGCGCGCGCGAAACCAACACGCTGTTTCATTCCGCCGGAAAGTTCCTTGGGATAGGCGTTCTCGAATCCGTCGAGGCCAACAGAGTCAATGATGCGCGTAGCACGCGCATGGCGTTCCGAGGCCGCCACGCCGCGCGCTTCGAGCGGAGCCTCCACATTTTGCAAAACCGTCAACCAGGGAAAAAGCGCGAAGCTCTGAAAGACGATACCCACGTTGGGTGGATCGTCCGTGAGCTTGCGGCCGTGATAGAACACTTCACCCGCGGAGGGGGCCGATAGCCCTGTCAACATTCGCAAGAGCGTCGATTTGCCGCAGCCCGAGGGGCCGAGCAGCGCCAGGATTTGTCCCGGCATGACCTTGATGTCGGTGGGAGAAATAATTTGGATGCGGCCGCCATCCGGCTGCAAATAAAATTTTTCGAGCGCGCGCCCTTCGAGGATCGGCTCGTTGTCATCTCCGCGGGGATGCTCAGCAGTTAATTGCGTGTTGGTGGTTTGTGACACGGAGGCATTATGAACGATTTGATGGATGAAGCTAACTTATAAATGGCGGCTGCGGAAAAGTCGTGTAGCACAGGCACTGCTGCCTGTGCGCTTTTATTAACTCCAGCAAAACCCGCACAGGCAAGAGTGCCTGTGCTACTAGACCCCACGTTGAATCGATTTTTCTGCAGCCTGTTACGTAGCGACCCGCAAGGATTATTTATAAGATCGCTTCATGCCAGAAAGATCGCATGTGGGCTAGTGTGTTCGGCAAAAAATACCGAACGCGACTCAGGCAGTATTGCGATCCACGGCAGGATGACGCACATCGCTTCCCGCAACCATATAGATCACGTCCTCAGCAACGTTTGTGGCGTGGTCGGCAATGCGTTCCAGATTTTTAGCCACGAGGATCAATTCAAATGCGGGGAACACGACGGATGAATCGCCCATCATGTAACTGAGCAATTCGCGAAAAATCTGATCGCGAAGCTGGTCGACTTGATCGTCGCGGGAGAGCACGGAGCGCGCGAGTTCAATGTCGCGGCGTACGAGCGAATCCAGGCTGTCGCGCATCATTTTTTCGGCAAGCTCGCCCATGCGCGGCAAGTCGACGTAGGGTTTCACGCGCGGATGTCGCACAATACGCGTCGCCGAATGCGCGATGTTGACGGCCTGATCCCCGATTCTTTCGAGGTCATTATTAATGCGCGCGATGGCGAGAACAAAGCGCAGATCCGCGGCCATCAACTGTTGCAAGGCCAGCAGCTGTACCACGCGGTCATCGATTTCAATCTGCAGCTCGTTGACCGCATTCTCTTCCTTGAGGACAACCTGCGCGAGTTTTTCGTCCGCATCCAGCACGGAGTGAACCGCCTGATGCACTGCTCGCTCCGCAAGGCTACCCATCCAGAGCAGCCGCTCTTTCAACTCTTCCAAAGACCGTTCAAAATGGCGTTCCATTCGCTGCACCCTCTCCATGCACTAAAGACTAATCGCCGTAATCGATTGCCGCCAGACTCATCCGAAGCGGCCCGTGATATACGCTTCCGTACGCGGGTCCGAAGGTGTGGTAAACATGTGCGCGGTTGGCGAAAATTCAATCAGGTCGCCATTCAGCATGAACGCTGTAGAGTCACTCACGCGCGCAGCCTGTTGCATGTTATGAGTGACGATCACCAGGGTGCAGGTCGGCTTCAATTCAAAAAGTAATTCTTCGATCTTCGCTGTATTCACCGGATCCAGCGCGGAACAGGGTTCGTCAAGCAACAGAACTTCGGGATCAACGGCCAGGGCGCGAGCGATGCACAAACGCTGTTGCTGCCCGCCGGAAAGCGCGTAGGCGGACTTGTGCAGCTTGTCCTTCACTTCTTCCCACAAGGCGGCACGGCGAAGGCTCTTCTCCACCGCATCGTTCAGACGTCCTTCATACCCGTTGATTTTCAAACCGTAAGCCACATTTTCGTAGATGGACTTGGGGAACGGGTTGGGCTTTTGAAACACCATGCCCACCATCCGGCGCAATTTCGTGACGTCGAGCGTCAGGATGTTGACGCCGTCCAGCGCAATCTCACCTTCGAGGCGCGTGTGCCGCAGCGTCTCATGCATGCGGTTTAGCGTTCGCAGCAAGGTGGATTTCCCGCACCCCGATGGCCCAATCATCGCGGTCACTTTATTCGTGGCCACATCCATCGAGACGTTGTGCAGGGCATGGTTCTTGCCATAATAGAAATTAAGCTTGGTGACCTTCATTCGCAGCGTATTGGCGCCAGATGTGCTCATAGCCGGTGTATGTGTAGAAGTCTTCTCCGTTGAGGTTGCAGAGGCAACTCCAGAGTTGCCCATGAGCGGGAATGCAGAACTCATTGTCATGTCCTCTCGTAAGCGCTACCGCCAGTCAAAAATGCGCGAACCAAAATATTGGTAATCAATACCAGTCCGAGAAGGACAAGTCCCGCGGCCCACGCCTGGCGATGCCAATCTTCATACGGGCCGGTCGCGTAGGTGTAAATCACAACGGGAAGTGAGGCTGTCGGTTGATTCCATCCCGGGCTCCAATAGCGATTGCCAAAAGCGGTGAACAGCAGCGGCGCCGTTTCTCCGGCGACGCGCGCCAAAGCCAGCAACACACCAGTTAAAATACCACGGGATGCGGCGGGCAGCACAACCGTTGCGATCATGCGCCACTTGTTTGCGCCCAAAGCGAAGGATCCTTCCCGCAGGGAGCGCGGCACTTCCCGCAAAAAACTTTCGGTGTTGCGCAGCACGGTGGGGATCACCATGATGGCCAGAGCGACGCCTCCGGCGAACGTGGAAAAATGATGCATGGGCATCACCACCAGGGCGTAAGCAAAAATCCCCATTACGATCGAGGGCACGCCGTTCATCAAGTCCGCCGTGTACCGGACGAGAAACGGCACGGTTTTGCCGCCAAATTCAGCCAGGTAAACCCCGCCAAGTAGTCCGATGGGAACACCGAATAGCGCGGCCAGCAGCAAGAGTTTCAGGGAGCCGACGATGGCATTGGCCATCCCGCCGCCCTCTTCGCCGACCGGTGCCGGAAGATGCGTAAAGAAGCTCCATGACAAATCTTTTCCACCGTTCCACACGAGGTATCCAAGAATGAAAAACAGCGCCGAAACCGTGAACAAGGCGCAAAACCCCGTGAGCGAAAGCATGAAGACGTTGAGCGATTTCCTCCAGATCAGTCGCAGGCTCATGAGGGAAGCACTCCGCTGCCGCGCGCCGTCGTTACTAGAATCAGGAGTCGCGCAAGCCCATTCAAAATAAAGGTCAAAAGAAAGAGCACCAGCCCCAATTCGATCAGGGCGCTCAGATATAAATTGCCTGTGGCCTCGGAAAATTCGTTGGCCAGGACGGCGGCAATGGAATACCCGGGCGAAAAAAGAGATTCAGAAATTCGAGGATTGTTGCCGATGACCATGGTGACAGCCATGGTTTCGCCGAGCGCGCGGGCCAGCGCAAGGAACACGGAGCCAAAGATGCCAATTCTTGCGGCCGGGACAACTACTTTCCAGGTGGACTCCCACTTTGTGGCGCCCAGCGCCAATGCCGCTTCGCGCTGGTCGCGCGGAATCCCCAGCAGCACCTCGCGAGAAACGGAAAGCACAAACGGCACAATCATGATCGCCAGCACGATTCCCGCCGTCAGGAATCCGATGCCGTAAGAAGGCCCCTTAAATAAGGGCAAAAATCCAAGAGTTTTTTTCAATGCCGGCTGGACTGTCGTTCTCATGACCGGGACCAGAAGGAAGACGCCTAACAGGCCATAAATCACGCTGGGCACAGCCGCGAGCAAGTCGCTGACGAATGACAGGGAAGAAGAAAGTTTTGGCGGAGCTAGTTCAGCCAGAAAAATTGCCGCTCCGACGCCCAAAGGTACTGCAATGAAGAGAGCCACCGCCGATGTGACTAGAGTGCCATAAATAAATGGCAAAGCCCCGAAATCCCCTGCAACCGGATCCCAAGTGCTGGTAACGAAGAAATGCCATCCGAATTTTGTGCGCGATTCTGCCGAGAGAACCCAGAGTTGATACACGAGCAGGACGGTAATCAGTAGCAATGAGGCCGCTGCGATCAAAGTAATGAGGTGGGCAATGTCGTCCGCGCCGAACCATCGACGCGACAACGCCCGCGGATTCGCAGGAACATCCGCAGGCGT
>DATAPT010000211.1:0-1606 GCA_036265065.1 Candidatus Acidiferrales bacterium
GCCGCTGCGCAAGAGCGCAGGCTCTACGCGCTCTGGACGGTTCGTGGCTGCAACTAATAGCACACCCTTGACGTCGCGCAAATTATCAATTTCACGCAGGAGCTGGCTTAAAATTCTCTGATAAATATCCGAACCCAGATGATCGACGCCAAACTTCGGGGCGAGCGCATCGATCGTGTCAAAGAAAAGGATGCAAGGAGCGGCGCGGCGGGCCTTTTTGAAAACTTCGCGCAGCGCGCGTTCGGATTCGCCCAGCCATTTGGAATACAGCTGCGGGCCGTCAATCGCGATCAGCGGAATCTGCTTCTCGCCGGATAGCGCGCGCGCCATGGCGGTTTTACCCGTGCCCGACGGGCCGACGAACAGAATGCCGCGCGGCGGCGCGAGGCCCACCTGATCGTAAATTTCGTTGTGCATGTGCGAGTGCTCGACCACGGAATCGAGCAGACGTTTCAGATCGAGATTGCCGCCAAGATCGGCAAACGTCGTTGTGCTTTTTTCGATGAAGAATTCGCGCGTTGCACTGGGCTCGACCTCTTTTAAGCCGGAAAGGAAATCCGCGCGCGTCACGTGCAATCCGCTCAAATCGACGGGAGGCGCGCCGTCCGTTTCGAGCGGCGCGGTGGCCAGGAATCCGCGCAGCGCGATCATGCCCACTTCCTGACAAAGCGCTTCCAGATCGGCGCCCACAAATCCATGCGAATGCTCGGCAATTTCCTGCAAATTTACGTCGGGAGCAAGCGGCATGGCGCGCGTGTGAATTTTCAGAATTTGCAGCCGCGCCTGCGTGTTGGGCACGCCAATTTCGATTTCGCGGTCGAATCGACCGGGCCGGCGCAAAGCGGGATCGAGCACTTCGGGAATGTTCGTCGCGCCGATGACGATCACCTGGCCGCGCGATACGAAACCATCCATCAATCCGAGAAGTTGCGCCACCACCCGTTTTTCCACTTCGCCTGAAACTTCCGCGCGCTTGGGCGCGACAGCGTCAATTTCATCGATAAATAAGATCGCGGGGGCGCGGCGCGCTGCTTCCTCAAACACTTCGCGGAGCTTGGCTTCGCTCTCTCCGTAAAACTTGCGCATGATTTCCGGGCCATTCAGAGAAATAAAATGCACGCGGCTTTCCGCGGCCACGGCGCGCGCGAGCAATGTTTTGCCCGTGCCCGGCGGCCCGTATAACAGCACACCTTTGGGCGCAAAAATTCCCAGCCGCTCAAAAATGCGCGAATGTTTTAAAGGCAGCTCGACCATTTCGCGAACGCGCGCCACTTCTCTTTCCAGGCCGCCGATGTCCTCGTACGAAACGGCCGGCGCGCGAACCGCGGTCTGCTCGCCCTCCACAATGCGGATGTCCGTCTTCGCACCGATGATCACGGGCCCGGAAGGAATCGTGCGCACGACCTGAAAATTTACGGCCTTCGCGAACGTTGGCACGCGCACGATGTTGCCTTGCGTGACCGGCACCCCAGTCAAATCTTCGACGATGCGCTCCACGGCGATGATCGCAGGGGCCGCGCCAACCCACATGGGAGAAAGCCGCACGGCCAGCGCCTGCGAGTGCTCGACGGGCGTGACATTCACTTGCTCCTGCAGGCCGACGCCG
>DATAPT010000212.1:0-5677 GCA_036265065.1 Candidatus Acidiferrales bacterium
TACCGTCTACCTCCTGGACAAGAACGCTTTGAATCCGGATCAGATTGCCTGGGTTCGAGCCGAATCTTCCGCCGCGGGCAACAAGCGCCAAATCGTCGCCGAAGTCGAAAATCACAGCAATACCTTCAGCCGGGTGCGCAATGTCCAGGTCACGTCAGCGAATGGCAAGCAGTCTTTTGCGGGATTTCCTTTGTTTCCCGGACAGCGTCGCCTGATTGAACTCGATTGGGACGGATCTTCCGCGCCGGAACACATTCAACTGGATTTCGATCATTTCAAAAAAGAATCGGATTTGAATGCCGCCAGTTCGCCACAGTGAACGGCGCTTTCATGCCGCGATGCGGGCCACGCGGATTGGCAAAACTGCTGATTCGATTTGCATTTGTGTGCCTGGCCATCATGGCCGTGGCGAGTTCTGCGTGTGGGCAGGCTTTTTCTCTCACGGGCGGTTCCTCTTCCATGTTTGAGGCGCACGGCGCGTCGGTCGAAATGCGATCGCCGGATTACACGGGGCGGCTGGATCTGGGGTATATGAACGGCCCGAGCCTAGGCTTTTCCCTGTTGCATTTGTATCGCGGCGATCTGTTGGATGCCGGTGATCAGCAGATTCCTCTCGTGTTTCCCACGGATTTATTCAATCGCTCCTACTATTTTTTTGGGCGCGGCGTAAGCCTCCTGTACAAGAAAAAGGATACACGGTTGCTTATGTTTGCCGGGGTGACTTCGACCAGTTACTGGTCGCCTTTCCTGAATGTGGCTCGCGGCGGCTCCTTCACAGCCGCGATTTTCTACGAGCGGCAACTCACTCGGTCCGTGCGATGGTTTTCCAGCAATCTTTATGCGAATCATCAGACCTCCATCCAATCCGTGGAATGGACTGCGAGAAAAGACATCAAGGCGGCTCTCTCCGCGGGAATGGGGAACGACCAACCCTACGCGGCTTCCAGCTTTTCGTGGAGTTCGACCATGCTTTCCGTGGATGCGAGCTACGCGCTGACGGGGAAAGTGTTTCAACGAGTGGAAGTTACCACGCCAGAACTCACGGAAAATGACCGCGAAAACGTGCAGGTTATATTTTCGCCCTTCCGGCAAGTTCGTATCGTCGCCAGCCGCAACAACTATCTTTCGCCAGTGGAGGCGGGAGTCGCTTCAAGAGCAGCTGTAAACGGTTTTGGAATCTGGGCTGGATTTTCCCGCAACCAGTTCTTCGCGTCGCTCTATCAATCTTCGACGTCTTACGGAAAATCTGACGCCTATGCGTTCGGCGCGCAGCGTGACATCACGAGAAGGCTTCAAGTGGGTGCCAATTATCTCGGCACGCGCTCCTCCGGCCGCGAATCGCACACAATTCTGGGAAACATTCGCGAAACGTTCAGTTCCCGGCTGAGCCTGAATCAGGTGATTAACCACAGCAAAGGTCAAACAGGCATATCATTCGGCGGCGATTTTATTTCCAATTTTGCTACGGTGAGTGTGGACTACCAGACCGTTTTTCTGCCATTCGTTCAGGCCGGGCCCGATCAACTGAAGCAAGTGATCGTCATTGGACTTCATTTCCAGTTGCCGCGTGGAATTCAATTCAACGCAGGCACAAACGTCACGCCGCTCGGCCTGATTCGTTACACGACCTACGCTTCCACTTACGCTTATCACGGATTGGGGCCCGCCTCTCCAGGCGCATCTTTTTCCGGCGCATTTTTTCAAAATGCCGTTCATGGCCAGGTGCTTAATCCGGACGGCGAACCGATTGAAGGCGCGGCTTTGCGCGTCGGATCGGAACTTGCTTTTACGGATTCCGGTGGAAACTTTATTGTGCGCATGAAAAAACCGGGGGACCTGGACCTGAAGATTGCATTCGATGAATTTACGACTCCCGGAAACTATGTTGTGGTCCAGGCTCCCGCAACCGTAAAAGCTGTGCGCGACGATTCAGCGGAAATTTATAAAATTGTTTTGCGAAGAATCCCAAATGCCGTGGCAGCCTCCAAGCCAGCCTCTGATCCTCAACAAGTCCCTGCAAGTCCCGCGCACGCCCCCAATCTGGAATGATTCCGAAATTGTGCGTTATTTCCTGAAGCGGGCCGCAAAAACCGGATGCAAAGCTGACCTGAAGCTATCTGGATCTGTTGACTTCCTCAAACAATTGCAATTGTGCTGTAGCCCGCCACTGCAGGGGCGGGGATTTAGATTTCACACATCGACCTTGTGCCCTGACATCTAAATCCCCGCCTCTGAAGAGGCGGGCTACAACAGATCTGCGGCGGAACCGGGGACGTCAACTAAGCCGAGCCATGTCATAAATAGTCGTTGTGGATCGCGGCTTCACAGGCTGCGGAAAAATGCCTTGTTCTGTCATTCTGAGCGAAGCGAAGAATCTCTCTTCGATTAAAATATAGGAAAAGAATCAAGGAGAGATTCTTCGCTTCGCTCAGAATGACAATGTATTGGGTTTTTCCGTAGCCTGTTCAGCCGTGACGTCCAAGGGTATGAAGGTCAACGGCTTTAGACTCTGAAGGCCCATCAGGTCCCATAGGGAATTCATTTATGAAATGGCTTACATTGAAAACAAATGGGCTCCGCGTGCGCCGCAATTGCGGCAATCGCAGAGCCCAAATGTTTAGGCCGAAGCGCGGATTATGAAATGAGTCTCAGCCTCAGTAGGTCGCGCCTTCCGGCACCCAGATGACGTCAATGCGCCGGTTGTCGGTAGCGCCCGCCTGGCCGCTGCCGGTTCGAGTCGTCACGCGCGATGGATCGATGCCCTTTTCGCCCAGATATTTCACGGCATTGGTGGAGCGGTCGCCGGCAACTTTCTCGGGCTTGCGTTCCTTGGGATCGGAGTAACCGATGATGACAGCGCTGCCCTTGGGCTCGTTCTGCAGGCGAAGGGCAACGTCATCGAGAATGCGTTTGCAGACATTGTCTATGCGCGTGCTGAGCGGCTGGCCAAATGCGCAATCGCTGATCTTGCTGGCCTGCGGCGGTGGTGGAACTGCTTTGACATCGACATTCGTTGTGGCATCCGCTGCGCCTCCGCGGCCGTCTTCCACGCGTGTCGTGATCGCATAAGTGCCCGGTGCCAGGCCCGTCGTGTCGAAGTCCGCCGCTGGGCCGTTTCCAACCAGGTTGCCGGCATTCGCGCGCCAAGTATAGGAAAGTGGGTCGCCATCAGGATCTGATGCTTTGCATGAAATGTGAACTTTCTCGCCGGCGAAGACCGTCGGACGATCGGCGAAGCACGTGATGGTGGGCGGATGATTCGGTTTCGTTTCCACATTCACGGAAACTGTGGAGTTGGCGGCGCCGCCGCGGCCATCATCCACTTTTGCCGTGATGGTAGAGCTTCCAACCGGGACGCCGTTTGAAAGCCAGCGAACCTGCGGCCCCGAGCCATCTATTTTTCCAGCCGTCGATGACCATGTATAGGTCAGCGGATCATTGTCCGGATCGGCCGAGGTGCAGGTAACAGTCACAACATCGTTCGAATCCGCATACACCATCGGCTTGTCCGTTGTGCATGTCATGGTGGGAGGATGATTGACCGGCGGCGCTTTTTCCGGCCAATACGCGGTGCCAAGTTTCACCACAAAGCCGCTGCGGTCGCTGCTGTTTCTCAGATTCAGCATGTAACGGTACCCGACGTCCACGCCGATATTTCTCCGGAGATACATGCGAATGCCCCAAATCCCGTCGATCGGATCGCGCGCGCCCAGGGTCGAGTCGCCAGGAGAGTTCGGAGCGCTATCGAATATCACGGCGGAATATTCCATCATGGGTTGGAAGCGGCTATCGGGAAACAGCAAAATTCCGCCACCCATTTTCATCTGATTGGCCATGTCGAAAAGATGATTGTCTTGAATGTCGCGCGGGGCGCGGACAAACATATATCCGAAATTAAATGTGCCGGTCAGAAAGTTGCCCCATTGCCTGCTCACGGCGATCGATACTAAATCGCTGAGCGGACTGCCCTGGGTTCCATTGGCGAGCAGCTTGTTCACATCCGTCTTGGTTGAAATGATGAAATCATTTCTCACAGAAAAACTTATAGGAGCACCCTGCCGCTGGTTGGCCAGCGCATACTTGACTCCCAACGTGATATTTCCGATTCCGCCGGTGTTATTCGCTGCAAATGGATAATCTTCGACGTATCCGGCCGCGCTGCCGGGAGTCGTGGGGAAGAAAGAGCCCGGAACGGAGCTGCCAAAAGTGAATGGCGCGCACGTGGACGACAACGGAATCGAGCGCAGACTCAACTGGCCCGGACAGCCGACATGAACGTGTCCGTAGGGATCAAAGGCGGCGTAAACATTCAGGTTGTCCGTAATTCCATAACTCGCGTCAATGCCAACTTGAAATAAAGTGACGCTTCCGGGCATGCGGCCGAATTTATTGCCGAATGCGGAGAATGCAAAGCCGTGCTTCGGAAGCGTGTCGGCTGTTTCCAGCGTAAAAAGCCCAAGCGTGCCCGTCGTCGCCAGCATGGGTGTAAATTTTGGCGCGGGCTTGTACTCGTTATTCGTATCCTTCTTCTCGCTTGCGGCCGGTTGTTGGGGGGCGACCGTTTCGTCCGCGGAAGGTTGCGGCGCGGACACGGGCGTTGCATCGTCGGAATTCGCGGAGGCGGCATCCTCTGCATTCCTCGTATAGTTTCCCGCGAGCGAATTTTTTGAAAATGCGGGAGTATTCAGCATGAAAACTAAAGTTAATAGAGCTGTACAACGCGCCGTGAATCGCAGCATGAGCAAAACCCCCTCAAATTATTTTCTGGATCTGGAAGAGCTGTAAATAATCAAAGTCTGAAATAATAATTTCATTTATTCTTTCAGCTTCAAATGATTGAGGACCCGGAACACAACCCCCGCTTCGTTCAACTTGCCGAGGACCAATATTATAATCAGAGTTTAAGCACCACAATACATGATTTCCTCGCATTCACCTTACAGTAATGCAGCAATGGGTCGGAAGATGACTCGATCGGGAAATGGCTATTTCTTTAAAACTTCGCAGGCCACCCCCAGGACTTTTCCGCCATCCGAATGGATAACGATGGGGGACTTAACAGGCTGAAGTAAAAGTAATCTATTCTGTCATTCCGAGCGAAGCGAGGAATCTCTCTTCGATTTAACTATGGGGAAGCAAAGAAAAACAGATTCCTCGCTTCGCTCGGAATGACAGAGACAGTGTTTTTGCCAGACTGTTATACCCGTATTCATAAAATCAGACGGCTGCGATTTCATTTGAGCGAATGGCCAACAAAAACCAAAGGTGGAGGAATTAGAATATGAGAAAATTTTTTGGAGCGCCTGCCTTGTGGACTATTTTTCTTTTCGGCGCAGCCCTCATTGGCGAAGCGGTCCCGACCGCGGCGCAAACCCGGGGCACGCCATCGAACTCATGGGCCGATTCCGTGCGCAATGCCCCTCATTTTCTGGTTCGCCTCGATCAGGAATTAAATACGGGAAAGAACAAGAACCACGAGATATTTCAAGTGAGAACGATGGAGCCGCTCGCTGCTTCCAACGGGTATGTGTTGCCGGTGGGCTCGAAAATCGTGGGGCATATAAGCCGAATCGAGCCGGGAGGATTAACAGGCCGCGCGCGCGTCTGGTTGACCTTCGATGACATCGAAACTGCGCGGGGCACGCTTCCGATCGTTGCGGAGGTTTCCAGCGTTCCG
>DATAPT010000213.1:0-2160 GCA_036265065.1 Candidatus Acidiferrales bacterium
ACCGCCACCTTGGGACAGGCTGGGCCGAACACAGCGGTGAGCCGCAGATTTGGGAAGGAATCGAAAGCGTGGATGATGCGGAACTTTGGGAAACACATCTCAGCTTAAAGAATCGATTGATCGAATTTGCGCGTCAACGGGCTGTGCAACAGGGCGAGCGTCGCGGCGAGTCGGCTAAAACTTTGCAAAGTTTTGGCAAAGTTCTAAGTCCCGATGCATTGACGATTGGTTTTGCGCGACGTTTTGCGACCTACAAGCGAGCGAATCTGATTCTGGCCGACATGGAAATGCTCGCCTCAATGGTCAATGATCCGAAGCGCCCAGTGCAGTTCGTGTTTGCGGGGAAGGCGCATCCGCACGACACTCCCGGCAAGCAAGTGTTGCAGCAAATTGCGGAATTAATGCGCAACAAACAGTTCGCAAATAAATTTGTGTTCATCGAAGACTACGATATCAACGTGGGCAGGCATCTCGTGCAGGGCGTTGATGTTTGGTTGAACAATCCGCGTCGCCCGCTTGAAGCTTCCGGCACAAGTGGACAAAAAGTAGTTTTGAATGGCGGCCTCAATCTCTCGGTTCTCGATGGTTGGTGGGCAGAGGCCTATGACGGGTTAAATGGCTTCGCGATTGGCATCGGGCGCACGCATACAAACATGGATGTGCACGATAAGCGCGACGGCGAAAATTTGTATCGCGTGCTGCGCGAGGAAGTTATTCCTCTTTTCTATCACCGCGATCGCGATGGATTGCCTCGCGGTTGGATCAAGCGCATGAAGCGCACGATTCGCACGCTCGGCTGGAGATTTAACGCCAATCGAATGGTGATGGACTACACGTTGAAGAGCTACATTCCGGCGTCGGGCGGAGCGTCCAGCGACATGCGCGCTGCGGGCTGAGATTTTTTTATTTGTAATAGTTTTCTGTGGCATAGGCTTCAGCCTGTGCGCTTTTAGGCCTTGCAAGGACTAAAACCGCACAGGCTGAAGCCCATGCCACTTACCCCCCTCAAATTATTCCTAAAATTTCTCTCTCCTGCTATGATGGCGCCATCGTTCGACTTCCAAATAGCTGGTCTGGCAATTGTTAATGCAAATCGGGGAGGCGCTTCATGAACAGGAAGCTGCTTATCGTTCTTGCGGCAACCGCAATCCTGGGGATGTTTACGGGCGTAGCCCTGGCGCATCACGGCGTCGCCGGATACGACATGACCAAGACAGTCACCCTGCACGGCACGGTTGCAAAATTCGATTGGAGCAATCCTCACGTCGTTGTCTACGTGGACGCGAAAAATGACGGCGGCGAAATGCAGCACTGGACCATCGAGTTTGCCGCTCCCATTCATATGGTGCGCGCCGGGTGGACGAAAAATGCGATGAAGTCCGGGGATGAAATTATGATCGACACTCACCCGTCGCGAAATGGCGCGCCCGTGGGAATCAGCAGCACGATCACGTTTATTTTAAAAACTGTGGTGAATGGGGAAGCGCTTCCCAGCAAAGTCGATTAACGCAGATTTCGAAGGTCTTGGCCTGCCTGGTCCCTGGGGGAACACAAGATGCGCGTTCGAATAGAGATTTCAATTTTAGCGCTGTTTATAGTTCTTAGCTCTTCTTGCATTTTATCGGCGCAGACTGGCGCGAGTCCGGCTGCGGCAAAACCTCAAAAAGATGGCTTTATGTCCGGAGGAATCCCGGACTTGTCCGGTCTGTGGGAGCCAGACTTCCGTGGGCCGGAAAGTGTGCGAATCAACACTTGGGATTCTTCCGACCTGTTCGCGGCTCATCCGGAGAAAGCTCAGATGACGCCGTGGGCCGCTGCAAAATTCGACCAAGCGCGGCCGCCATTTGGCGCACGGCAAACTTTTGACAACACGAATGATCCTGTCCAGAGGTTCTGCGATCCTCCGGGCATCCCGCGAATTTACATGTACCCGTGGGAAATCACATTTATCCAGACTCCCAAAGTTGTCTATATCTTGTACGAATATACGAAAGTCTGGCGCGCCGTAGCCATGAATGCAGAACATCCGAAGGATCCGGATATCACCTGGATGGGCGACGCGGTCGGAAAATATGAAGGCGACACTTTTGTGGTCGATACGATCGGTTTAAGCGATAAGACCTGGCTGGACCAGGCGGGGCATCCGCATAGCGACGCGCT
>DATAPT010000214.1:0-4152 GCA_036265065.1 Candidatus Acidiferrales bacterium
TGGCTAAGATTCGTGATGATGGCATTGTTGATTTCCAGAAGCGTTCGATACCGTTCGGCGGTGCGTTCCACCTTGGCGCTCAACGTGGCGATTTCCTGATACGACTTCATGTTTCCAACCGCCAGCGCCACCTGGTTTCCTATTTCATTCAGGAACTGTGCATCCGCTTCGGAATATGCACCTTTTACGTCACTTCCTATGTTGAGGGTTCCGATGGCCTTGCCCGCCAGGATCAAAGGAACGCAGCAAAATGAGCGGATACCCTCCGCCAGGTACCGATGCGCGATGGGGTAATCCAGGAGGGTTTCTACGTCCACGCAAATAAGGGTTCGCTGGTGATCAATTACCCAGCCTGAAGGTGTAACGGCCCGACTGACTTCCGTGCCGATCCGGAAATGATCCGTAATCCAATTCGTGGAAAGCGAGAGTATGCGAATCGTGTCTTTCTCAGGGTCATACAGCGTGACAGCTGCCCGATAGACCGGCAAGACACCCTCGAGCGCATCACAAATCGCATTGAGCAGGCTGTCCTGGGTCAGATTAGTGATAATGGCATTATTGATCCCAAGAAGCGTGCGGTAACGCTCTGCGCTCGCCTGAATATCCGCATTCCTTTGAGTGTCACTCATTTGATTAAATTTCGCGGCGTATAAGTTACAGAACCTACTTGTGGAAAGGACTGATTCCGGAACCACTCTCCAACATATTGCCCTACAATATGTGAATATTGCGTTACAAGCAATATCCACCGGGCCAATTTAACGGGGCATCGGATTTTGTAAGAGGCAGCGATTTGCCACGGTCCGCTGCGGCAGAACTGTGCCAAAAGCCGAACAAGCGTCACCGTTGGGACTTCCTTTGAGCGAGAAGCAGATCCTCCAAGTTGTTGTAAACACAGAACAGTTCAATGTGCCGGGTTCTTGGAATTTCGAATCTGCGATGCCGCGTTTCCTGCCGCTGTTCAGGCCATCGAAAACTAGTGGGAGATTTCTTCCAGCGAAAGGTTGTTGGTCCGCGGGCCGAAAACGCCTACGGACAAGATGACCATCAGCATGCTGGCCGCGATGAACGCAAATACGCCCTTCGTGCCGAAATTTTCCAGGAAGAAGGCGATCATGAAGCTGGTGAACATCGTGGACAGGCGGCTCCAGGAATAAACGAAGCCGATAGCGCGTGCACGTATTCGCGTGGGAAAAAGTTCGGCCTGGTAGGCATGAAACGAATAGGACAGAAGATTGTTGGAGAACGTGATCATCATTCCCAGGCCGATCAGCCAGGCAGTAGTTGTCTGGCGCGCGAAGAGCAAACCGAAAGTCGCCGTGCCGATTGCGGCCGTAACGATTTGCCATTTTCGCTCGAAGCGGTCGGCAAAAAGCATGAAAAATAACGGGGCCACGGGATACACCACGGCGATAATCGCGGAATATTCCAGGCTGTTCGTAACATTGGCGCCCTTGGACGCCATGATCGCCGGCACCCAATTTCCGAATCCGTAAAACGCAATCGTCTGAAAAAAATTGAAGACGACCAGCATCAGCGTGCGTCCGCCATACGGAGGCGCCCAAATTTCTGAAAATTTTCCGGAGCCCGGCGATTCCGCGGGGCCGGCGATCGGTTCGCTCAGCGGCCGGCCCAGATTTTTTTCAACGCGCGCCTCGATCTCGGAAATCGCCGCGCCCGCTTCCTCAAGCCTGCCCTGCTGCGCGAGCCACCGCGGCGACTCCGGAATGCCGCGACGAATGAACCAGACGGCGATCGCGCCGAAAGCGCCGAGAAACACAACCCAGCGCCACCCCGTCACACCCAAAGGCGAACGCGGAACTAAAATGTAGGAAGCGAGCGCCACTCCCGGAATCGCCAGAAATTGCACGCATTGATTCAGCGCGAATGCGCGTCCGCGAATATGCCTCGGCGCAAATTCTGAAATGTAGGCATCAATGGTCACAAGCTCGACGCCAATTCCCAGCCCTGAAGTAAAGCGCCACAGATCGACGCCTACATTTGAATGCTGCAAACCCATGGCAACATTCGCAACGGTGTACCACAGCATGGAGTAAGTAAATATCGTACGGCGGCCGAACTTGTCCGCAACCGATCCGAACAGAATCGTCCCCGCAAAGAGCCCAGCAAAAGTCGCTGCGGCGAACGTTGCCTGATCCGTGAGCCCGAACAATCCTTTTGCGCCGACTCGAAATATTCCGCTGGAAATGAGGCCAGGGCTTACATACGCAGTTTGAAACAAATCGTACATTTCAAAAAACGCGCCGAGCGAAAGCAGGACGACCAAACGCCATACCGTCCAGCACGCCGGCAGCCGGTCAATGCGCGCCGTGATCTCCGCCGGGCTATTTCCAGCCAACTTTATCTCCACTGAAACTCCGAACTTTCTTGAAGAACACTTTCTGAGCTGCGGCCCGATGCACTAGAAAATACCCGCCCGGCCTTTGGTTAATTGCTGTTCCGGGAGTTCGATATTCAATTGTCCTAAATCGTCGGCCGGCAGGCCGGAGAGTTGTTGCACGGCATCGAGAAATCTTTGCGATTCCTGAGGAGTGATTACGCCTGAGGTGAGCGTCTGAAATTTGTGAATATAGTCGGCGCGCGAAAACGGCTTTGCGCCCAGCGGGTGCGCGTTGGCAACGGCTATCTGATCTTCCATCCGCGAGCCATCGTTAAACAGAATCTCCACGCGTGCACCGAATGCTTTCTCAGCGGGATTCGTTTCATGGTAGCGGCGAGTCCACTCGGCATCTTCTCGAGTTTCAATGCTGCGCCAGAGCCGCACGGTGTCGGGGCGGCTGGCGCGCTCCTTCGTATAGCTTTCCACGTGATGCCAGCGGCCGTCTTGCAGCGCAACGGCAAAAATATACATGATCGAATGGTCCAGCGTCTCGCGGCTTGCGTTCGGATCGAACTTTTGCGGATCGGCCGCGCCAGTCCCGATCACGCTATGCGTGTGATGGCTTGTGTGAATAATAATTTTCTCAATCTTCTCGAAATCTGAAATTTGCTTGCGCATGCGGAAAGCAAGATCGATCAACGCCTGTGCCTGATACTCGGCGCTATGCTCTTTTGTAAAACTTTCCAGTATGGCGCGTTTCGGCTCCGCGGGACCGGGAAGCGGAACTTCGTATTGCGCAGCAGGGCCATCCAACATCCATGCAATCACGCTGTCCTCGCCTTCGTAAATCGGGCTGGGCGATTCCTCGCCGCGCATCGCGCGATCCACGGCCTCCAGTGCGAGTTTGCCGGAGTGCGCCGGAGCGAACGCCTTCCAACTGCTGATCGCTCCCTTGCGCGATTGCCGCGTGGTGAAGCTGACATGCACGGCCTGCTGAACCGCCTGATAAATTGTTTCCGCCGGCAGCCCGAGCATCGCGCCAATCCCCGCCGCTTGCGCGGGACACAGATGCGCGATGTGATCGATCCTGTGCGTGTGCAGGCAGATTGCCTTCACCAAATCGATTTGAATTTCATACGCAGCGGCAATTCCGCGCATGAAATCTTTTCCTGTTTTTTTCGCCGCTTGCGCAGCCGCAAGAACAGGGGGAATGTTGTCGCCGGGATGCGAATAATCCGCGGCCAGAAATGTGTCGTGCATGTCCAATTCGCGGACAGCTGTGCCGTTCGCCCAAGCTGCCCACTCGGGGCTAAACCGTTGTTGAGACGGGACACCGAAAACCGTAGCGCCTGCATTTCGAGGATGCCCGAGAGCCATTTCGCGTGCCGCTACCACTGGCGCGCGATTGATCGCGGCAATCGCCACGGCGGCGTCATCGATGATGCGGTCGATGATGGCATCGGCCACTTCCGATTGGACCGGAACATTGTCGGCGGCGACTCTGGCAATTTTCCATGCCAGCTGCTCATCGCGGGTAAGCTGCGCAGAGGACGGAAAAACTTTTACTTTGTGAATTTGCATTTGAATTTTGAAAACTTATTTTTCTTCCGAATATTTCCGCTCCAGATCATCGAAGAGCGGTTTCTTCACGAGTCTCTGGCGCTCCGCGAAACTCGCAATCATTTCATTCGCAGCGTCGGCGAGGCCCGCGGCCTTCAGCTGCTTCAACACGGCCTGCATCCCCGCAATCGCCCCCTGCAGCGCGACGTTCGCGTATAGCACCAGTCCGTAACCCATTTTCGCGAATTCTT
>DATAPT010000215.1:0-1698 GCA_036265065.1 Candidatus Acidiferrales bacterium
GTATCATGTCGATCTCTACCGCATCGACAGCTTTCACGATCTCGAATCGCTGGGGATCGAGGATGCCCTTTCCGAACAAGCGATTGTCATCATTGAGTGGCCAGAGCGATTCATGTTTCGCACGGACTGGCCCACGATTGAAGTCCATCTCGATCATGCGGGAGGCGACTCGCGGCGGATCTCAGTCATGGATCTGACAGTAAAGAAATAGCCCGAGCAAAATATCATCGATTTTCTAAAACCGGCGGTAAATTTAGTTTGCAATCGTGTTAGCCGCGAGAATAGCCGTTTACAAAAGAGATCTACCAGACAACATTGACTGATTGAAATTTGTAGGCAGTGAGGTGAAGCGATGACCGAAATTACTCGACGAGGATTCGTGAAAGGGGCAGCCGTTGCGCCCCTCGCCTTTTCGCCGTTTACCGTGGCGCAAACTTCTTCCGCTCCTCACTACGATGTAGTCATTGTCGGCGCAGGGCACAACAGTCTGATCACGGCGTGCTATTTGGCGAAGGCTGGCTTCAAATGCCTGGTGCTCGAAGGGCGACCGAAGATTGGCGGAGGGACGAAGACCGCGCAGCTCACGTTGAGCGGTTTTGAACATGACGTGTGCTCCTCGATTCACGCGCGGATTCAGGCCAACCCGCTGATGAAAAATAATGAATTGAATTTGGGCGAATACGGTCTGGAATACATTTTCCCTGATCCCGTTTATCACATCGCTTTTCCGGACGGCAGTTACATCACAAAGTGGAGAGACTTTGAGCGCACCTGCGAGGAGGTCGCCAAATATTCCAAGAAGGATGCGGAAACCTGGCGGCGCATGGCCACTGAGTCGGATGAAATCCGCCCCATCGTAAATCAGGTGGAATACACGCCCATCGGATTCGGGAAGTCGCTTGCCGAACGATTGGCGGAACATCCACGCGGCAAAGTGTGGCAGCGGCGAATGGCCATGTCGAAGTGGGATGTGCTGCACCAGAATTTTGAGGACGAACGCACCATGGTGGCGATGATGCCGCCGTTTCCGAAGGAATTGACCGGGCCGTACTCAGGCTTTTCGGCGTATCCGAGCAAGAAAGAAGAAGTTCCACAGCCGAAAGGCGGCTCGGGAATGATCGCGACGGCGTTATCGCGTTTTCTGGAAGCGCGCGGCAGCGAAATTCTGGTGAACAAGCCGGTGGAGCAATTGATCGTCGAGAACGGCAAGTGCGTTGGCGTGGAATGCGCCGACGGCAGTTCGTATCGCGCGGAAAAGGCCGTGCTCTCCACGGTCCACATCAAGCAGCTCGTGAATATGGCGCCGAAAGAAATGTGGCCAGTGGATTTCATCGAAGGCGTGAAAACTTTTAACACAGGGAATGCTTCGTTCAACTCGCATTTCGCGACGACTGAACCTTTGAAATTTACGACCAAGGAAGGCACGCTCGTGCCGGTTCACATTTCAAATATTCAGAGCTGCAAGCGAGCGCTGCGCTACGAATCTGAGTTGACCGCGGGCGAGTTCCACGTCGAGGATCCCGTACTGCACATCGTGCAGACCAGCGTCGCCGATCCATCGCGCGCTCCCGCGGGAATGCACACACTTCGCGTTCTCTGCGAGCAGGCCGTCTATGATCTGCCGAACGGCGGTCCGGGTCGATGGGCGGAGATCAAGGCGGAAGTCCAGGAAGCGCATCTGCGAGCCGTGCAGAAGAT